>CAZBKS010000354.1:0-3283 GCA_964492475.1 uncultured Syntrophomonas sp.
AGGGTGTGGTTATCGATCTTCTCGTTTCCACTCACATTAATAAACCACACAAAAGACGAGAGGATATACAATGCTAGTATAAAACCAAGTGCCCCCCCCAGAAAGCCAACCCTTCTTTTTATAGTTGACTTCATAAAAGGCAATCCTTTTTTATCTATCACCTCCAGTTCGTAACCATGTTCGTCAACCAAGCTTTTCAGAGCTTCATAGCCACTACTCCTGATTCTAAAATTCATAGAGTCCTGGTCCCTTTTTAGATCCCACACGAATATGCCCCGTGCCAGGGCCATGTTGATGATTTTTTCCGGTCTTATGCCCAGGAGCTTGATGGTTACAACGCCTCCAAAGTGGTCAAAGAACTTGTTTCCCATTATAACCCTCCCTCCTGGTTAATCCCGAAATATTATGGCATGAACGTCCCCTATAAGAAACAATTCCTCCGGCATCAATGTTTTTATTTCCAGGTTATCGCCCTGTATCTCAATAAACCCACGGCTGAGATTAATCCTCAACAGGTCAACCCGGTACTCAATAATGCCCCGGTGATTTTCGATGTATAATTCATTTCTTCCCACCATGGTGAGTTTGGGAATATCCATTACCAGGTCTTTAGGTATTTCAAGAAAATCTGCCATTACACGATTAAATACTTCCCGGCGTTTTTCCATTTCTTCGGGCCCCCTCTTAGAAGCTTTTTTACATATACATTCATACAAATATATGCCAATATCGTTAAGGTCATGCCCATGTGCTGGGAAATGAAGCTATGAACATTTAGTTTCCCCTGAAAACTCTAAAAATGCTCAAGGATATTATAAATATACTAACGACCGTTGTGAGAACATGGTTTACAGCATCCTGCGAAGCTGACTGTTGGAAGGGGGCGAACTCCATGGACGGTACACCCCCCGGGCACAGCTGATGTTCACCTCACCAATAAGGTTGTGAGAGGACCGTTGAGCACGGATGCGAATCTGCGGTGCACCTGTTGATCCAGGAGATGAGCGTTTCGTGTTGCCATGCAAAGCTGCAGAGGCAATGTGTTTATACATGCTATAATAAATCAACTGAGTTTTTCAGGAGGAACCAGTTAATATGTGGTGGCATTTAATGGTTAGGCTTTATATCCCGGTCTAAGAACGTGATGGTGAAGTGAGAAAGTAAACGATGCTGAATAAATTATGGACAAAATCTATGAATCGGGTAGGAGGCTGCCCATTAGTTGAGCAGCAGGGCAGGTGCTAACACACCTGCCCTGCTGACCATTTTATATTGATTAATTCAGTATTCCGCAGCTTTTTAAAGGCCTATATAGTTTATATCCTCCACTTATATTCCGAGTTTTGAAACCATTCTGCTTTAGTATCCGGTTAGCAATATAGGATCGCAAACCCTGTTCGCAAAATATGCACACAACTCTATCGCACGGAATCTCTTCCATTCTTCCCCGAATTTCATCTACCGGAATATTGTATGCTCCCGGCACAGTACCTTTCTCCACTTCACGAGGAGTACGGACATCCATCAAGAAAGCTCCATCTTCAACCAGATCCTTCACTTCTTCCCATCGTATGCAGTCAATACTGTTATCCAATATATTGGCAGCCACGTAGCCTATTAGATTTGTAGGACTCTTGGCTGAAGAAAATGGGGGGGCATAGGCCAGTTCCAATTCCAATAAATCAAATACGCTCATATCTGCTCGTATGGCGGTGGCTAAAACATCAATGGTCTTGTCTACGTTATCAAATCCTACCACCTGTGCGCCCAGTATTTCACCTTCTTTGGGGGTAAAGAGCAATTTTATGGTCATTTGGGTACTGCCAGGATAATAAGTAGCATGGGAAAAGGGCTGCGCATGACAAACCTTATATTCAATATTTTTACGCTGCAGTTGTTTTTCATTTTGTCCGGTGCCCCCGGCCACCATTTCCATAATCTTCACAATTGAGGTACCCTGGGAACCTGTATATTTGATTTTACGCCCACAGATATTATTTGCTACAATCCATCCCTGCCGGTTAGCTGGACCGGCCAAAGGAACCAGGCTGTCATCACCGGTAACGAAATCTTTTATTTGCACAGCGTCACCAGCTGCGTATATATACGGATCAGATGTCTGTAAATATTCATCAACAAGTATTCCACCGGTAGATCCGATAGCTAAACCAGCCTCTTTGGCCAACCACACTTCCGGTTTTACTCCGGCTCCCATAATAACTATTTGTGCAGATATGGATTTGCCGCTTTCCAGCTCTATACTTTCAACCAGTTCATCACCTTCCATGGCGATAACTTTATCAGATACAATAACTTCAATTCCTTGTTTTTGTATATATTCCTGTACTATAGCTGCCATATCGGGATCCAGAGCTCCCATGATCTGTCCGGCAGCTTCTACTATGGTCACCTTTAAACCTGACTCTTTCAGCATCTCAGCCATTTCCAGTCCAATATACCCCGCTCCTACTACCGCAGCTGTAAATGGCTTATTTAACTCGATGTACTGCTTGATGGCATCGCTGTCCGGTACATTTCTTACTACAAATACATTTCTCTTGTTAATTCCTGGTAAATTATGCAGAGCTGGCTGGGCACCGGGAGATAGCACCAGATAATCATAACTTTCTTCATAGCTGCTGTCATCAAGTAAGTTTTTAACTTCCACCTTTTTATCGGCCGGATATATCTTTTTAACCTCACTCATAGTACATACATCGATGTTGAAGCGGCTGCGCATGGCTTTAGGAGTCTGTACCAGAAGTTTTTTTCTCTGTTCTATTACACCACCGACATAATAAGGAAGGCCACAGTTGGCAAAGGATATATCTGCCCCACGTTCAAACATAATTATTTCCGCTTCTTCATCCAGACGCCTTAAACGGCACGCGGAACTGGCTCCTCCTGCCACACCACCTACTATTAATATTTTTTTCTTCATATGCGTAAGCCTGGTTTGCCTGTATTTAGCCTCGGGCTTTCAATCTAAGGATATTTCTATCCTATCAACCAGGCATAAGTCACCTGCCTTCATTAAAATTTTAAATGCATGTAATGATTGCTGTCATTAACACAGGCTTCCATACTAAAAAACCAAGGGCGAGATTAACATAGTCAGATGTCTTATGTGTATGTCCCGCCTGTTTGCTTGCTTATTGAATTTTACTTATTAATCCTCCTTTTTCAACTTATTATGTATTAACTTCGCAAATATATACGTATACATTTGCTAATCCCACAGTATAGCTTAAGCTACTACTTCAGTAATGCATCTACATTTAGT
>CAZBKS010000355.1:0-3274 GCA_964492475.1 uncultured Syntrophomonas sp.
CTAAAAAGGAAGCAAAAAGAACGTCCCCCTGCTTCTTACAGAACCTGCCACTTTACCCGGTTTCTACCTTCATTTTTGGCTTTATAGAGCATTTTGTCTGCCTCTTTAACCAGCATTAGCTCTTCGTCCTTGGTAGTTGGACTCATCGATGCCCCGCCTATACTTACAGTCAATGTTTTTAACGGTTCAGAATAAGGATGATCAATGCCGAGTTCCTTGATGGAAAGACAAATCTTCTCTGCCAGCTGCTTTGCTCCCTGTATAGAGGTTTCCGGTACTAAAACAGCAAACTCCTCTCCCCCGAACCGAGCGGCAAAATCAGCCGGCCTTTTTATTGTTTTAGCAATAACTACTGCTACTTTCTTTAGTACCAGATCTCCCATGCTGTGTCCATAATTGTCATTGTATTTTTTGAAGCAGTCTACATCAATAATTGCCAGAGATAAGGTTGATGAATTTCGGATAGCCCGCTTAAACTCAAATGAAAACCGATTAATAAAACTGCGCCGGTTAGGTATTTCCGTTAAGCCATCCAATAGTGCAATTTTCTCCAGCAGCTTTCGATGTCGTACACTTTTCAGATGATTTCTAACTCTGGCTTTAACAATGGCCGGGTTGAACGGCTTGGAGATATAATCCACAGCCCCCAGCAAAAGCCCTTTTTCTTCGTTTTGATCTCCACTAAGGGCGGAAATAAAAATAACCGGGATTTCTTTGGTCTGATCATGGTTTTTGAGCTTGCTCATAACTTCAAAACCTGTCATTCTTGGCATTATCACATTCAATAAAATTAAATCAGGTAACTGCTGAAATACCGATTCCAGGGCCTAGGCGCCATTCTGAGCAAAATACAGTGTATAATCTGTTTTGAGAATATCGGTTAAGACCATCATGTTTAAACGATCATCATCGACAATCAGGATGCGCTCTTCCTCATGTATCATTTCATTAATGCTCCTTTTATTTTAGTATGCAAACTGGTATGGCAAAATGCAATTGATGATGGTTAATAGCTAGTTTATAAGCAGATATAAAGAGATATAAATAACTCTTATCTTGTATATTGAGTTATTTATTTAAGCAGGATATTTGAAGCAGTTAGAAGTTCAATTCTTTCTAATTCATCAATAACGCTTTTTTGCTGGATTGTATCTACATATTCCACTCCTAACGGAGAATTCCTTCCTTTTTTATACATATTATTTATTTTTCAACATCATTATCGCGAACCTGTTCATATTTCTCAGTATCTTCTTGATGTAAGTCGGATTAGAATGGTTTATTTTAGCTCTGCACCCACAAAAACACCCCTTACGGCTTACGTTAAGGGGTGAAATATTACCAATTATTTAATCTTTATCTTTTAATTCAGCAGTTCAAAATGCATGGAATCTGAATAGGAGTTGCCCCAACTGAATCCCGCAGGCTTAAATGCTTTTTCCCAGAGTATCAGATTTGGATCGGTGGTTTCCCAGCTGGGATCAACATATCTGAAATGATCAGCGGCATTGATATCAATGGCTATCCCCCACGAATGGTTGCTTAAACCCCGGGCCGAATCCCAATTGACATGACGGGTCACAAAGGTTCCATCCATGGTCTTAATCAGGCTGAGCAGGGAAACCTGTTTACCGTTTATCCAGGCTGTACCATTTTTTATGTAATTAAAAGCGGTTATAAAATTATCTGCAGCATCCTTATGTACCTGTACCTTTTGATTCAACCCGGGCAGAGTTATAGTTACGATATTTTCAGCAATCCAGGCCGGATCTATCTCAATTCTGCCGCCCGAAGTATCCCGGTAATAGAACTGGCCAAATGACCCCTGAACCTTGCTCAAATTAGGATATGTATAAGTATCTGTAACTTTCGATCGAGATACTGATGTGCTTTCAGTATAAGTGTCCGTGACTGCAGGCTGCTGGTCATTTACAGCAAGATTGGTTACTGCTGGTTTCTCTTCAACTGAAACCGTAATCGACTTATATTCTTCCTGGTTTCCATCATCCGCGCTGACCTTGAGCACATATTTCCCTGGACCTGTACTGCCGGTATCCCAATCGTAAGTCAAAACATCTCCTTCTATACTGCTAGCTGAGCTATCGTTAATATAAAGCTTCATGGACTCTACTTTTTTGTCATCTGCAGCTGCAGCTGCTATCTTAACTACCTCACCACTTACAATACTTAGATTATCCTCCGGACTGCTGATAGTAACAGTAGGTACGGCATCTATGGGGACGGTAAAGCTCTTAATATCTCCATAAGCAGAACCCTTGGGATTCACTGCAAATGCCTGAAAATAATATGTAGTGCCAGGTTGCAGGTCATTAATGCTAACGGAAAATGACCTGTTCGCATCCGGGCTTTTCTGGCAGATGGCTTCTTTTCCCAGGCTGGAGGTGTTTCCCCATTTAAAGCCGCATCGAGTGATCTCTTTTCTGCCCGGGTCGCTTATCTGACCATTCAAAGAAGCATTCCCGTTATCTTCTGCCAGTGCCTCCGCTGTAAGTACCGTGGGCTTGTCCCCCCCATAAACCGACGTAAAGACTGATAAGGCTATGAAGAATCCCAATACGATAATCGCAAGGCTCCATGAAAGTCTCTTATTCATAATAATATCTCCATCCATTGTATTCCTGCATTATTAGTTCCTATTCTATTAGACCGCCAAATTCCTTTCCTGTATTTTATCTGTCATTTATACATACAATTCTATCTATAGCAATGGAATATCGTCAAAGGTAATATCAGGGTGGATTGCCAGATGTGAATTAGCCCTGTCCTCTGAAGCCAGTCAACAAACATTTGATGCTGTCCCAGCGAAGACTGGGCATAAGTATATTACAGTTGAATAATTTAAGCGTAGTAGGTATAGCCAGACCTGGAGATCCACTGGCAGACTGGTAATTAAGCAGCGAGACTATTCGCTTGATCCGTGAACAGGACCCGATTGTGCTGCTGTGTATGTCCACTAATGGTTTGAACCTGCCCGCTTTAGCCCCAACATTATTGAACATGGGTGAGCCATTTAACTGTGACGGTGAATACTCTGTCTCCAGAAACTGAAGCGAAAATATATCGCTATGTTAACGGGGAATTAATTAAGATTGGAGTTCAAATGCGGCCTTTTGTTTTTGCAACCATCGAAGGGGTGCAAGTTTGAAAATGTCCTATCTATCTGCTGGCTTAGCTCCGCCCAGGTCCTGGAATACAGGTTGGCATGGTAAAACCACTATTAAAAATTTTCTCAGTCATGTTGATAACTTGGAAT
>CAZBKS010000356.1:0-3270 GCA_964492475.1 uncultured Syntrophomonas sp.
CCTATAGAAGTAGAAGTCGATCTGGTAGTCCTGGCGACAGCCATGGTACCTGCAGCAGGATCTTTGGAACTGGCCAAAACCATAGGATTTTCAACCGATAAAGATGGGTGGTATCAGGAAGCACATCCTAAACTGCAGCCGGTAGAGACATTTTCCGCTGGAGTATATCTGGCCGGAGCATGCCAGGGACCCAAGGATATTCCAGACAGTGTAGCCCAGGCCAGTGCGGCCGCAGTTAAAGTATGCGGGCTGTTCTCCAAGGCCGAGCTGGCTACCGAGCCCATGACATCAGAAGTAGATATCAGTAAGTGCTCGGGGTGTGGACTTTGTGTACCGATTTGTCCATATAATGCGATTTCATTAAAAGAAATTCAAGAAAGAGGCGGTCATGGCCACGGACCATTTAAGAGAATGGTAGCAGAGGTAAACAGCAGTTTGTGCCAGGGATGTGGAGCATGTATTCCAGCCTGCCGGACTGCCGCCCTAAACCTTAAAGGCTATACCGACGAACAACTTGTATCGGAGGTGGATGCACTGTGTCTATAGATAACGAAGAGTGGAAACCTAAAGTGATAGTATTTGCCTGCAACTGGTGCAGCTATGCAGCAGCAGATTTAGCCGGCTTGAACCATTTAGAGTATCCCGCCGATGTGCGTATTATCAGAACACCGTGTTCAGGACGCATGGACCCCATGCTGGTTTTAAGAGCATTTAACCGGGGGGCAGACGGCGTTCTGTTATCCGGGTGACACCCGGGAGACTGCCACTATGGTAGTGGCAATTACTACAACCGCCGTCGGCATACGATGATAAAGAGCCTGATGGAATATATAGGCATGGAGCCCGAAAGATACCAGACCGCATGGATCTCCGGGGCAGAAGGACCCAAATTCCAGGAAACCATGATCAAAGTGGTAGAAGACGTTAAGAAACTGGGGCCGAACAGAAAGCTGAGGGATGCGCGATGAAAGAAATAAGCAGCAAGATAAAAGAAATTGCGAGCCGGCTTCTGGCAGACGGTCAAGTTAAAGTATTTCTGGCCTGGGAAAAAGGAGATCAGGATTTTCTGACCCGGCCCTTTGCAGCCCGGTCGGTTGAAGACGCAGAGAAAATAGTATTTGATGAATATTCGATTCATAACCTGTCCAATTATCTGCTTAAATTCCGGGACGGGCATGAAAAAATCGGACTGGTAGTCAAGGGCTGTGATTCCCGGGGCATCATCCGGCTGCTGGAAGACAATCAGTTTACCCGGGACCGTCTGTATATTGTTGGGGTATGCTGCCCGGGTATGAAGGACCCATTAAAAGCTATCAAGAGAAACTCCGGACTGCTGCCGGGCATAGACGCTGATGATAAAGCTGACAAATGCAGTGACTGTGCCTATCCCAATCCTGTAATATATGATGAACTGCTGGGCAGCGAACAGCAAGCTCATGTGAGCGGTGAACGCCAGGCCAGGGTTCAAGAGATTGAAAACATGAGCCCTGACCAGCGTTATCAATTCTTTCAAGAGACATTTTCCAAATGCATCCGCTGTTATGCCTGCCGCCAGGCCTGCGTAGCCTGCAACTGCCGGGTCTGCATATTTGATGAAATGAAACCGCAGTGGGTAGGCCGGGAGAACAACGAAACCGATAACATGATGTATCACCTGGTGCGGGCTTATCATATGGCCGGACGCTGTGTAGAATGCGGCGAATGCGAGCGGGTATGCCCGGTAGATATACCATTGATGCTCATAAACGCAAAATTAGCTAAAGACGTTAACGAATTCTTCGGGCCCTATGAAGCCGGTGTAAAGTACCAGGAAGGCGGCAAGCCAGCTTTGAGTGTATACCGTCTGGAAGATTCGGATGAAGGATTTATATAAAGGAGGGAAGAAGCATGAAAATCTTAACCAAAGATAAAATAGAAATGATTTTGGATAAAATGGGGCAAGAGGCAGAAGTATTTGTACCCATGGCCAAAGGAACCAGCAGCGGCTTCTACTCCTGGAAAACCCGAAATCTGGAAACAGAACGGCTGATGCTGGACGCTTTAAATGTTTATTTATCACCCAAGAACGTAAGTTTTCCCCAGACTGAAAAAATGTACAGCATCAAACAGTCCGGGCAGGATGTAGAGATTAAGGAAACCTTTGAAGACAGCAGTCCGCGCATAATATTTGGTATACGAGCCTGTGATGCCAGAGCCATCAGGTGCCTGGATGATGTTTTTTTGACCCGCGGCTATGAAGACAGTTTCTACAAAGCCCGCCGGGATAACATGGTGATTATAGGCAATGCCTGTTATAATCCGGGGACCAATTGTTTTTGTCAGGGCATGGCAGTAGATCCGACCCAACCCGAGACCGATATCATCATACGTGATACTGGTGACAGCGGCTATATCTGGGAAGCCAAAACTGAAAAAGGCGAACAGCTGACTGCCAGGATAGCAGACCTGCTGGAAGAAAAAGAGCTTAAGGCTCCAGAGTTAAAGCCTTTCCAGACCAGTGTAGAATACAGCGGGGTGGCGGAAAAACTAAAGGGTATGTTTGAAGATCCCATCTGGGAAGACCTATCCCAGACCTGTCAGAACTGCGGCATATGCACTTATGTCTGCCCCAGTTGCCATTGTTTTGACATCCAGGTCAAGACTTGGGGAGATGAAGGCTATCGTTTCCGCTGCTGGGATTCCTGCATGTATACCGAATATTCGGCCGAAGCAGGGGGAGGGAATCCGCGTCCCGCTACCAAGGAGAGATTTCGCAACCGCTTTTTGCACAAACTGGAATTCTTTACGGAAAGATATGGATACCCGCTATGTACCGGCTGCGGAAGATGTATTGCAGCCTGCCCTAATGGGATCAACATCGTTAAAATAATAGAACAAGTAAAGGAGGCGAATGTTGATGTCTGATAAATGCAGCTGCGAACAACCGCTGGTACCTACTATTGTTGAAGTGGTTGATATCATAGATGAAACCCCGGATGTCAAGAGCTTCTACTGCCGTTTGAGTGAAGGCGGAGTGCCTTTTGATGTAAAGCCCGGGCAGTGTGCCATGGTTTCCTACCTGCCGGTAGGGGAAGGGATGTTTTCCTGCACCTGGCAGGAAGAACAGGAGTACCTGCAGTTTGCCATAAAAAAAGTAGGCCTTTTAACCGATGAACTGCATGCTATCGAAGCTGGACAGAAAATCGGGGTTCGCGGACCTTACGGCAACGGCTTCCCGGTGGAGGAATGCAAAGGTAAGGATATGCTATTTATAGCTGGGGGAATAGGATT
>CAZBKS010000357.1:0-3255 GCA_964492475.1 uncultured Syntrophomonas sp.
TGTCGGACAGGTGCAGGTGTTTTAATCTATGACCCTGTTTGTTTAATATCGCTGCTTTTTCGGTACTGTATAAATAATCGTGGGAACTGTCATAACAGAATACCAGATAATCAGATACCAGCTCCGTTAAAACAAAATCGATGTAATCCACGCTGCCTGTGTTTTCGAGGGCTATCTTTACCCCCAGGTCCTCAGCAATTCTCAATAATCGGCTGATACTCTCAATGCCCCATTTATTAGGCTGGGCCGGGTATTTTCGGTCTACGATGTGCATAAGCATTACTGGTATATGAAGCTCTGCACAATCATTAAGCCACTCTTCATGCCGGAAAACAATTCTATCCCGCCGGGTCTTTGATTCACTCCATAAATCATCGATATCATCATAGGGCACATGGATATTTTCCAGCAGTAAACCGGACTCCCTTACTATGGCGGGCATATTTTCTTTCTTTATTACAGGTGAGCCGATTTCATCTTCCCACCAGATGGTAGTGGCATCAAAGCCCGCCTTCCTAATGAGCTCAATTCTTTGGGGCAAGGGCATTACAAATCCAAACCATGAAAATATCCCCAAGTGATGGTTAAAATTATTCATTTATTCAGCCCCCTCCCTGAGATTCAGCGTTATTCAATCCCAATTAAACAAGCAAACCGATTTTCAATAGCCGGCAGTTCCCATCCTTATATTCAATAAAGGTCATGGAGCCTGGATCGACCCCTGTTTTCCATATATCTATGGAGGAGTCTATGCAACCCAGCATCGCTTTGACAACTCCCCCATGAGTGACTACCAGCACGGTGCCACTATGCCGTTGGGTAATCTCCCGGGTGGCCTGGCAAACTCGTTCTAATACTTCCGAAAAGGTCTCCCCCTCAGGCATCTTATACTTCCAAATATCCTGGTACCATTTATTAAACTCCTCCGGGTATTGCTCATACACTTCACTGAAGGTCATCCCTTCCCAGATCCCAAAAGAAGCTTCTCTTAACCGGGCATCATAATAAACCGGCAGTTTTAGCTTATCGGCTGCTATTTCAGCAGTTTCACGGGTCCGGGATAAATCACTGCAGTAGATAGTCTGAACATTCTCATGTTTAACCAGGTATTCGGCTGCCTTTTTCGCTTGTTCCCTGCCAGTATCATTGAGCGGAATGTCGGTGTGTCCTTGATACCTCTGTAAGGAGTTCCATTCGGTTTGTCCGTGCCTTAAGAATATTAGCCTCATCTTTACCCATCCTTTTCTATGTAAAGAAATGTACATATTTATAGCATTCACCTTTAAAAAGCCCGATATATTGATTTGCCATCAATTTTTGTGTACTGCCATGAATTGCTTTTTAAATATTTTAATTTTCCCCCCATGACGTCACAACTACTTATGAAAATTGGCTGGGGGGGAGCTGAAGGCTTAAGACCGCTTGCGGCCGGTCTTAGCTCTTAAGAATTAATTAGCTCAGCGATACCTGAGAACTCTCCTATTGTGAAGTTATATTCCGACAAACAATGTCATAGCGATTACCGTGATCATCATAAAAAGCGTTTCCGCCACTTCACAAAGGGCACCATAGGTATCACCGGTCATGCCTCCCAGACATCCAGCCATCCACCTGGCCATTAAAACAACTATAGCAGACGTTAAGGCTATTATACATATCCCCTCCCACCTCATGAACAGGAATGCTACCGCCAGTAATGTGATGGAAGCTGCGATGATTCGGCCAGGTCCTTGTATATTTCCAAAAGACTTGCCCAGACCCGGACCAGAGCGAGCGTAAGGAAAGAATGATACCGCGTATACCATAGCCCACCTGCCGAAAGCCGGGGATATTAAAAGAACTCCTAATTTATCAGCATAAGTCAGGGAGTTCAGAAATGTAAATTTTAGCAGCATAATAGAACCGAAAGCTATAACTCCCATGGCTCCTACCCGGCTGTCTCTCATTATTTCCAGCTTTTTCTCCCGCTCCCGGCCGCTAAACAGTCCATCGGCTGAATCCATTAAACCGTCCAGATGCAGGGCCCCGGTTATAATAATCCACACCAGGATAATAATTGCATCTCCTGCCCGGGCCAGAGATAACAGCTCGAACAGATAAGCTGCCCCAGCCAAAATCAACCCAATCAAGAAACCGGTCGGGGGATAGAAGTATAATGAATCAGCCATATCCTTTTCCCCGGCGGTTCGATTGCCATAGACCGGGATAATGGTCAGAAAGCTTATGGCCAGCAGCAGACTATTCATGGTTAAATCCTCCAGTTTTAAGTAATTCAACTTTAGCAGTTGACATGATAATAGCAGCCTGGGTTTGGCGAGCATTAATTTGTCCCGCCGTCAGCCGGTCTTAGTATAGCAAATGGAAGAACATTGTCTTATACATGATGCTTGCTATTCCAGCCTTGTGGCACTGTTAATCACCTTGCCTTCTTGCTCAGACAAAGCATAATACTAGCTCGCAAGTACGACAGTTGAGTTATTAAACTACTTTATTCTCAGCTCTATGCCGCACACTACTATATAAACCTGCCCTGCTTTAGCAGCTATCTGCTGGTTGGCAATACCGTTTAAATCCCTGAATATCCTGCCTTCCTGGCTGGCCGGGATTACATCCATACCGACTTCATCAGCTACCAGGATTACCATTCCACGCACCTTTTCCAGAGACTCTGCCAGAAGCTCCAGCTGGCTTAAAAAACCCTGTTCTTTCTCCTCATCCCAACTGAAGTTGATCACATTCTCCCGGTACATTATATTCGTTACCCAGGTTCCCAGGCTATCCAGCAGATATATTTGAGGTTGGTCTATGTGCTCATTAAAGACTCTGGTTAAATCACAAGGTTCTTCAATTGTCTGCCAGGAAGCCGGCCTTCTAAGGCGATGTTTTTCCACCCGGGCTGCAAATTCCTCATCCCAGATAGTACCGGTAGCTATGTATATTACCGGATAGCCCAGCTCTTTCTCATAGTCCTCAGCTAATTTTTCCGCTAAGGAACTCTTGCCGCTGCGGCTGCCTCCTACCACCATAAATATTTCGGCCATATTCGATCTCCTCCAATAGTCTTCTTAATTATTGTAGCGCAGAACTTCCATATATTCATGTTAATCCAGGGTTCACTCCTTCCATGCAGTAATGATTTGAATCATGCCCACCAATCCAACCGCGCAATCAAAATTAATCTTTATTGCTGACCCCGGCTTCCTCGAAAGTAGCCATTTCAGCAATTATCCTAACCGCCGCTTCGATCAGGTTAAA
>CAZBKS010000358.1:0-3248 GCA_964492475.1 uncultured Syntrophomonas sp.
TCAGCCCGAATCTCCTTGAAATCGTCTCCCGAGTTGTTGGGCAGCCAGGCCACGGTTATGGTATCTGCTTCCTTGACCACTCCCTCAGTAGTAGAATTGGAACCGCAACCAGAAAAGAAAACTGCTAGAACAAGAACCGACAACACCAATAAAGAAATCCTTTTCACGTTAATCTCTCCTCTCATTTGTTTACATTGAATACTTTTGGCTCCCCAAAGCTTTGTTTCATTCCTCCTTCTTCAGGCAGATTGCTCACAGGTAGTATCAGGCAGTCTGTAATTAACTCCGTATACCGGTGTGCCATTAATGATGCTATGTGATACGACCGGCAGGCCGTGCTTGGTATTGACGATTATCAAATCTCCCCAATTCCCCTCCTCCAGGCTGCCCAGGCCGGCTAAACCGGTAGCCCGGGCCGGAGCCAGGCTGACCATGTTAACCGCCTCGGAAAGAGTCAGGCTTTCCTGAGCCATCTTGAATACCGCATGCAGCATGGACGGGGGGTAATAATCGGAACAAATAATATTGGCGTTCCCGGCTAAAACAGCATCTATAGCCCGCATAGCCTTGCCCGATGATCTGCCCCGGACTATGTTGGGCGCTCCCACGCACACATCATTCCCCAGGCAGCGAGCCTTTTCTGCAGCTTCATGATTCACTGGAAACTCATTAATGGTGATGCCGCGCTCCTGGAAAAAAAGCACTTTTTCTGGAGAATCGTCATCATGGGAGGCCAGTGGAATATGATTGGCCAGAGCTGCTTGCCTCAGTATTTCTATGGTTTTTCCTGATCTGGAGCGTCCCTTTTCTTTTTCCGCCAGCATTTCATCAATTCGGGTTAAAGGAAGATGATAAGTCTTCTCCATATACCTGTGGTAATCATCGACGGTTGGATATTGACCCTGCCCCGGGGTATGGTCCATAAAAGACAGCAGGTCGACCAGCTGGTCTTCAAGCAGTTTCTTAACCGTATCCAGACCGGAATAATCAGTTATTTCAAACCGGGCATGAATTTTATTGCGAATGATGGCCCTCCTGCGGCTGGTATATACTATCCGGCGAATAATACTGGCAGCGTTGCTGTCCTCTCGCATTCCCCATTCCGCACCGGCGAAAGAAAAGGAGTGAAACATGGTGGTTATACCCTGCCCGGCCAGTTTCTTTTCCAATTCAATAAAAGCCAGATCGGGATCAAAAAATGCTCCGGGACGGGGTTCAATCTCTTTTTCTATGGCGTCGCTATGAATATCAATAAATCCAGGCAATATATATCCTCCGCCGGCATCTATCAGGTGCTCTATCTCTGCTCCCCGGCATTCATTGTGACGATTGATCTTGTCGATCCGGCCCCTGTCAATTAACAGCTGCCCATGCTTGACTATTCGGTCGGGCATGACTATTTGACCGTTGGTAATTAGTACCCGCTGATTCATATTACTTCCGCCACCTTTACCGAATTTCCCTGGCCTGCCTTCATGACAAAAACTCGATCTGCCAGTTTTTGCATTGACTCCAGGTCGTGGAATATTCCTACTACTGTGGTGCCGCTGCCTTTTAACTCTTTTAAAGCTTTGACTACCACCTGTCGTGTATCAGCATCCAGTGAGGCAGTGGGCTCGTCAAGCAGCAGAAGCCGGGGACGAGTGATTAAAGCCCGGGCCAGATTGATTCTTTGCTGTTCACCTCCACTGAAGAAGGATGGGTAAGCATCCCAATGACTGCGGTCGATATTCATCATTTTCAGGTACTCCTTCGCTTCCCGCCGGGCCTGATTCCAATCCCAGCCATTTTTACGCAGGCCTTCACTCAAAAGGTCAATAGCTGTAACCCGTGGGATTACCCTTAAAAACTGGCTGACATACCCAATTTCACGGTTTCGCAAAGCTAATATCTGTCTCTCGGGAGCAGTACAGAGATCGAGCAGTTCATTATCCAAGGTTCTGTAAATGATGTTTCCGGAGCTGGGCAGATAAGTCCGGTAAATACATTTGATGACCGTTGACTTGCCCGAACCGCTGGGACCGCAGACCCCAAAAAATTCGCCTTCTTTGACCTGGAAACTAACTCCCTCGCAGCCGACAATGACTTGCCCTCCCAGTGCGGTCAGGATGAAGTTTTTAACCAGGTTCTGAACCAATAAAACTCCCGATTTATCTCTCAATCCAAAAACCTCCTCATAGCATGGAATTGACTAACAACTGGGTATAAGCATGGTGGGGGTCCTCCAATATCTGGTCGGTTAAACCCGATTCAACTATGCAGCCGTTCTTCATAACCAGGGTGCGATCAGCCAGCATACGAATTACGCCCAGATCGTGGGAGACCACCAGCATACTGATTCCCATATCTCTTTGTATCTCTTTTATCAAATCTAAAACCCGTGCTTGAACGGAAACATCCAATCCGGTAGTGATTTCATCCAAAAGCAGAATCCTGGGGTTGTTGGCTAAAGCCTTGGCGATCTGCACGCGCTGCTGCATACCTCCGCTGAAAGTGTTGGGAAAGTCGTCCATGCGTGCCAATGGCACTTCGGTTCGGGATAGCAGTTCCGCCGCCCGATGGCGGATAAATCCATAATTATATATGTCGGCGGTGAGAAGCTTCTCTGCCACATTGCCACCCGCAGTAAAGTTGGCTTTAATGCCCATCAATGGATTCTGGTACACCATACCCATCAGATGATTGCGAATAAAACGCTGGCGCTGTGATGTCTCCAGGAAAATATTACCCTCACCATGATCATAAGCAGATAAATAGGCCTGACCGGAAGAGACCGGCTGATCAAAATACAGGCAGCGAACCAGAGTAGTTTTACCAGAGCCGCTTTCTCCCACTATGCCCAGGATTTCGCCCTGCGCCACATTCAGGTTAATGCCCTGACAGGCCACTACAGTCTGGCAGCGAGGACAGATGTTGCTGTTATGTTCCGGTCCGGTCAGATTGTAGCATTCCGGGCAGCCCGGTCCATAGATTTTGTTCATATCTCTTATAAGCAGTGCGGTTTCATGATTAAACATGGCTGCCTCCCGGTAAGATTGTTTTTCCTTGACGCTGGTCGCAGAAGCTGCTGTCCGAGCAGATATATTCTTTTTCGCCGGTTAAGCTATTGTAGATCTCATTCATATAAGTGTCGGCGGAACCGCAGCGACAGCAGGCCTGACCATGGAAATCCTCCACTCTGAATTTATGGTCTTCAAATTCCAGGGGTTCCACCCGGGTATAGGGGGGCACCGCATAAATTCTTTTCT
>CAZBKS010000359.1:0-3248 GCA_964492475.1 uncultured Syntrophomonas sp.
CTTCTATTATAGCTTCATGACCTTCAATGCGTGCAGCTATTTGGGCAGCTTTTTCCTGGGCATAAATGCGGCTCTGGCCTTTGGAATCCCGCCAATCCCCATAGTAGTCGCCAAAATCAGCCCGGACCGTCCAGTAAGGCTGGGGTTTAAATTCTTGTATCTCATTTTCCCGCTGAACTACCATAGCCAGAGTCGGAGTCTGTACACGGCCGGCGTTTAACTGGGCATTATACTTGCAAGATAATGCCCGGGTAACATTAAGGCCTACCAGCCAGTCAGCCTCTGCCCTGCATACGGCAGCATCGTAGAGGTTATTATAGTCTTTACCTGGTTTAAGATTTTTGAAGCCTTCCCGGATAGCGCTATCAGTTTGAGAAGATATCCACAGGCGTTTAAATGGTTTATTGCAGTTAGCTTGAACCATGATCCATCGGGCCACCAGTTCTCCTTCCCGTCCTGCATCTGTAGCGATAACCAGTTCATTAACATCTCCCCGGTGCAGGAGTTTTTTTATTACCTGGTATTGATGAGAGCTCTGCTTGATCACCTTTAATCTCATTTTATCCGGCATCATAGGCAGATCTTCCATCCGCCACTGCTTCAGTTTCTGGTCATAATCTTCGGGTTCAGCCAGAGTGACCAGATGACCCAGAGCCCAGGTCACCACATAGTTGGCACCCTCAATAAACCCCTTATTTTTATTAGTACAGTTTAAGACCCGGGCTATTTCCCGGGCCACACTAGGTTTTTCTGCTATTACCAGCGATTTCATAATATACCTCGCTCACATTTTTATATAAGTACAACAGTATACCTCATTATTATATCACAGGCTGGCCTGAATAAGTCCAGCAGCAGAGTTAGCGGGATTTCTTATTCCAACCAGCGGACCTTATCCTTCAGGTCAGGATCTAACCTGGGTAAAGCTTGTGGAAACTTAACGGGATAACCCAGCGGGGTAAGCGCAACAATTTCCTTGCTGGCTGGAATATCCAGTATTTGACGAACAGCTGCTTCAGCATTCAGCGGTCCAGTCATCCAGAAGGTACCGAGATCCAGTGCTCTGGCTGCCAGAAGCAGATTTTCCATGGCTGCGCTGGCACTTTCCAGGTTCATTTTTCTAATTCCATCAATGTCACTAGCGTCTGTTAATACAACGATAATGTAAGGAGCTCCACCATAAGTACGGGCATAGGTAATGAATTGCTCTCGTTCTTTCTGCTCCCAGCCAGAGGTATACGCATCAGCGATGAGTGCATAACTTTCTCCCAGCTGATTCTTCTTCTCTCCTGAAACTACGATAAATTCCCATTGCTGATGGTTCATGCCGGAAGGAGCGTAATTGGCAGCATCCAGCATTTTCAGGATATCTTCCCGACTCACAGTATCAGGCTTGAATTTGCGTACGGCCCGCCTTCCATAAAGAACATCAAAAAATTCCATAATACTACCTCCTCAACAGCTTGAATATCATCTAAAGGATGGCAAAAGGTTTGCCTTTGTTAATAATGATACTACAATACCATATAAATACTTTAATAATTTTATATAATTCATCTTTTGCTTTTGATATATTATTCCACCTGGTTAAGATAATAATAAAAGCCTATCCAAAGAATGACCAGGAGTGCCAGCAGAAAACCTATCAAGTCCCAGTGAGTAAAAGGCAAGACTGGATCGAATACCTTGCCCGCTAATACTATGACTGCCAACAACAGAATATATATCCTGACCGCGGCCAGGGCAGCCCGGGCACTCAAGTATAATGAGCGTTCATCATAAGAAATGATCCCCTTGGCTTGAAGCTTCTCCATTTTCCGGCGCTGAACTGACTTAATGGTGAATACTCCTGCTGCGCCAGCAATTATTCCGGTGCCCATACCTGAATCACCATTCCAAATCAGGTACAGTCCCAAAGCCAGCAGCAGTATTACCGTGCCATAAAATGCTGATTTACTGTCTTTAATATTCATTGATCATCACCCTCCTCAAAGATAAAGACATCCTCAATATGCAATTGAAATATTTTGGCCAATTTGTATGCCAGCTGTAATGAAGGGTTATATTTGCCCTTCTCCAGGGAAATAATGGTCTGCCGCGAAACCCCGGCTCTAATCGCCAGATCCTCCTGAGTCATATTATTAAGGGCACGCAGTTTAATAAGCTGGTTTTGCACAAAATTTCCTCCTACAAGTAAATATACATTGTAAAGCATGCTTTACATGTATTGTAGGTCTTTTTAATTCATATGTCAAGCATGCTTTACAATGGGAAGCCACTGCCAGCATCGTTACCAAACCGAAAGTGCGTGGCAGACATACACCAGCCTCCGTAGTATTATAAAACTCTTTTTATCACCAGGCCCCAGATAATCATGATCTTTGCAGGCTAGCAGTTCTAATTTCGGAGTGCAGTGCTGAAACCTTATCTTTATATCTTTTAGTAAGAATTGCTAAAAATATTCAGGCCTGTAATATGAATGTGAATCCTTTTTGCGTTTAGCTGCCGAGCAATTTAACAATACATATTATCAGTAATATATTATTCCCACCATGAATAAACAGAAATATATATTAAATGAAAGGTGGCTTGTTATGAGCAAGTTATTCACCACCGGTCCGGTGGAAAATGCTGCCAACAATTCGGCTTTGAGTGTATTGATAAAAATACTTAACAACAGCACCGCAGATACCTTGACTGCCAAAATATTCCTTTACAGCCTGGATGGGACCAAGGAGCAGATATCAAGCGTTACCCTTTCTCTTCCACCTTCAAGTTCAGATTATGCTACTTATCAAGTTGATTTTTTGAAGGAATATGAAATTCAAATAGAAGTAGACCGGGATGAAGGAGCCCTGGTTTCAGTATGGGGTTTGGATGCGGAAGGTAACCTTATAGCAGCCCAGCGCTTCGTTCACACAGAATTGAAGGAATATGCAATAGCGGCTGAAAGTAAAAATAAATTAAGAATACCGGGCAGGAAAAATCGCAAAAGAGGCAGGTAAGCAATATTGGTACAACTATGCTCAGGCAAGAATGCCTGAGTCAGTAAACCATGATGCCCAGGGCTGAAACAGTCAACGGAACAGGTTCGAACAGGAATCATTTTAGTTTAAAATAATTTTCCCTGATGATGGGTTCCCGACATTTTTTGCAATAGATAATAGGTTTCAGGTGAAATTCTTTCAGGTAAAATTTGTTTCCGCATTTTGGACATTCACCTTTGCGAGCCATTCTGGAGTTAATAA
>CAZBKS010000360.1:0-3241 GCA_964492475.1 uncultured Syntrophomonas sp.
CCTACTGGGTGGACGTTTCTATTAATTAATCTCTACCAGCTGGAACCGCCGCCGACGCCACCGCCGCCACCGCTGAACCCGTCTCCCGCCGACCCGCCGCTGGATGAGGGAGCGGAAGTCATCACTCTTCCTTATAACTTAACCTGCACGACATCATGAGCAGCGCCCTCAACTTCCCAGTATTCACGTTTTCCGAATCCAAAAAGGGCGGCTATTATTGATTGAGGTATTACTTCAACTTTAATATTATAAGTTTTTACTACCGCATTATAATATTTCCGAGCCTGCAGAATATCATCTTCAACCCTCTGCAGCTGAGCCTGCAGGTCTAAAAAACTGGCATTTGCTTTTAAATCGGGATAGCTTTCCGACAAAGCGAACAAAGACTTTAAAGTTCTCTGCAGTTCACCTTCACTCTGCTGTACCTGCTGCATCCCCTGGGCTGACATGGTCCGACTTCTAGCCTCTACTACCCGGGCCAGGGTTTCTTTTTCATGACCCGCATAACCCTTTACCGTCTCAACCAGATTGGGTATTAAATCATACCTTTTTTTCATATATGCTTCAACCGTGGCATAGGCCTCCTCAATACGATTTCTAAGCTTGACAAAGCCATTGTACATTCCGATCACTATGATACCTAGCAACAGTAAAATACCTACCACCAAAAAAGTCATGTTCATTCCTCCGTTAAATGACAATTGATTTAAAAACAATCCTCATAATGATGATAACCCCCTGCAGTTAACCAATGCCTTCCGATCCTCTCTCTCCCCATAGAGCAGCACTGGCTATTGCAGGAGGTTTTCACAAGCAATTAATCTTAAAGCTACTATTCTATATTTTATTCCTTGAATCCTCCTAGCCGGCAATTTTTTGCTGACAGGATTTACTTAACAAAATAATGAAGTAAATTAATATATTGACATAGATTATCCAATAGAACTTTGAACCCTGTTACAAGTCAAGGCATTTTAATCGCTATCGGTTTTATTACCACTACTTCTTTGATAAAATAGTAAAAGTTGCGGCCAGCAATAAAATAGTATTATTTCTATAATATGGGGGAATATAGTCTGATGGATAAAAGCTGCAAAGAAGTAATAATCAATGGATATAAACTACAGTGTCCCATATGCGGGGGCAGTACATTCTGGGAAAACAAAAATATTAGCAATAGTAAATGGTCATTTATTTGGGGTTTTCCTAGCAAGAAAATGGATAGTTTTATTTGCCAGCAGTGCGGACATATAAACTGCTTCTGGAACCAATAAGACCAGATGCTAATTTCCATCCAGTACCTGCTATAATAGTTTATTTTACCTGTTAACACTTTATTTATATTTGGAATAAAGTAAATAAGTATCACGTTAACCAGGAGGAGAATAATAGCTTGATGCCGATAATCCCCGAATATAGACTGGAGTGTTTTGGTAAAACAGCACGGCAAAAATATGGTGAGATAGTAGATGCTGCCGGTATGTTCATTACAGAATTATACCATCTGGAACAGGGTCCGCCCCCTGCGCTGGTTTTCTATGGTCTGGAGGATGAAGAACAGCAGCAGCAAAGCCAGGAGCAGCAGATGCTCATTCAATCATTAAACAAAGAAACCATTAATATCGTCCTTGAACTAAGCTCTTCTGCCTGCTGGGATTCAGGCCAGGAAATACTGCGCCTTCACGAATCTCTATGTCACTACGATGATTTCACTTTTCCCGCCTTCGATATCGCTTACGGCATATATTGGATTAAGCGTAATCCCGGGCTGCTGATAAATAGTGAGCATCCAGACTTCCATGACTTGGGCTGCAGTTTTCTCTCCCGCTTGGCGGTTGGCTTGGATAAAGAAAAGGGATTAGACTGGGACCGGGTTATCGGCCAGACCCTGGCAGAGTTGCCTGATGGCAGGGACAAAAAGTCCATAAAACCGTTGTATAGTCTACCGGGTATGCCTGCTGCACAAGTTCTTAAGTGGCTGCCTGCTTTTCTGGCAGATGATATTAAAGCCTATTTGAATTCAAAGAAATTATACTGTCTATCAATTACCATAAAGGGCTACGAAAAACTGTTTACTGAAAATTTTGATACTGCGGGCTGGCTTGAAAAAGATTACTGGTTAAGGGAGTTAATAGCGCACCTCCCTGAAATTATGTGGATAATATTGAGTTCTGTAAGAGTACCCTGGGATGAGTACTATCCGCAATGGGAGAGCCGGCTAAAACAATACCTGACTGGAAGATTAAATAATCATGATATTCTAAATCACCTGATATCACAGGGTATTACAGAAAACCTGGACCAGAAAGGAATACTCGATTTTTCTCAGGGGATTCCTTGTTACCTGGATCTGGCCACCAAGAATTACCGATGATGCTCATTACCCAAGTCAAGGAGCCGTACCCCGGGGCTCATCTAATTTTGCTATTTATAATTATTCCGATTATGGACAGCAGGCAGCCTGCTTCCGAGTAAGGAAGCCCGACGCCGGTTTGGGGAAGCTGCGGTTTTGCCTCAGCGAGAACAACACTTGGTGCTCCCATAAATGGTTCGGGGGGAACTGTTATAGATTCCAGGGGAAGCGGTTCCGCCTGAAGCACGGTTTCACCATCTAACAATAAAATATCGTCTGCAATGTTTTCCGGTTCTTGAGAAACTTCATCGTCACCTGCCTGCTGCTGTTGTGTTTCCAGCCCGTTGACATTTATTTCACCAGGAAAAAAATGAGGGGCACCCAGAGCCATACTGCTGGCAAAGAAAACGGATAACACCAGCATTACCAATAATATTATTGATTTTGCGCTTCTATTTATAATCATCAATTATACCTCCTGTTTTTTATACGGTTTACATACTCTCTATCTTAAGCAGCTTCTAATTTGAAGGTACTTAATGGCTTACTAATGTTTTGTTTTACCAGGTTATTAAGTTATTGATCTATTTTCCAGGAACGAGTAATGGTTGTATTTTGGGGGAAATTATTTTCATCAAGTTTTCCCTGTATTAATGCTATCATTTCCAAAAAGCTCCTGAAGTACTGAACTTGTCCGGACTGAATATTTTCTATATATCCTTTAAAAGTGGCATTCTCCACCGATTCCAATCTCACTATGAAGTCTGCTGAACGGTTCTTCCCAGAAAATCTCTTATTTTCCAAATCCACGTCTTTTTCCTCCCTTAAATAGTCTCTTAAAGAATTAACCTGCTTGAGTAGTATAATAACACCCTTGAATCACAAATG
>CAZBKS010000361.1:0-3232 GCA_964492475.1 uncultured Syntrophomonas sp.
CTGGAAGGTACCAGTGCCGGTATGGCTGCAGGGGTTGTGGCCAGGGGGCTGGTAAAGGGAGAACAATCGATACAAAAAAACAAAAAGCTGGAGGTCTTTAAAGAAGGAGCAGTTGTAGATATTGCCCTCATAGATGCTGTGGTTCTAAAGGACATGTTTATAGGTTCCCGCGCCATATGGAATGAAGAGCGTATCAGGCAGGTAGTGGTTACTCGTGGAGAACCGGATAATATTGGTATTTCTGCCATTGCGGGTAATCTGGAACCGATCGAAATAGGTGATGAATACGGCATGGCTATTGAGATAGGCAAAGGAGATATCACCATAATGGCCCCAATAGCTCCTGGCCTGATAAGACTGGTGCCAATAAAGAATTACCACAGATTAAATGCGGGAGAAGAAATAAAAGTATCTAATGGACCATGTGTGATAGCCCTGGATGGTGAGCGGGAAATTGAGGTGGGAGAAAATGATGAGTATTCCATCAAACTTACTCTCGATGGTCCCCGGGTGGTAAATGTCAGAGCAGCGCTGCGAGAAGCGGTACAGAAGGGTTATTCACGTATAGATAATTTGCAGATGTAATAGTCTAGTTATAAGGAGGAACGGTAAATGGCCAGCCAAATTACTATGCCCAAGTTGGGATTATCCATGAAAACAGGAAAAGTTGTTAAATGGCTTAAAAAGGAAGGCGATGCTGTTAAAAAAGGAGACGCGCTTCTGGAAGTTATGACCGAAAAGATTACCAATAAAGTAGAAGCTCCTGCTGATGGAGTACTGCTAAAGATTGTAGCCAATAAGGGAGCTGATCTCCCAATAGGAGGTTTGCTGGGGGTTATTGGCCAGGCTGATGAGGATATAACGGCAATCCTGGCCGCAACTCCTGCCGGGGGTGCGGGAGGAAAGACATCGGCAGCGACCAGCGGTGAGAAAGTAAAAATTTCTCCGGCTGCACGTAAACTGGCAGAGGAAAATGGTGTGGATTATACCCGCATCTCCGGTAGTGGTCCGGAAGGACGTATCACCAGAGAGGATGTAGAAAAAGCAATAGAAGAAGGTACTGCTTTGGCTGATGATCGTCCGGCTCTGGAGGTAATTCCTTATGAAGGCATGAGAAATGCCATAGGTGAAAATATGGCCAACAGCTGGGCTACCTGTGCCAAGGTAACTCATCATGTAAGTGTAGATATTTCCGGATTACTGGCTTTAAGAAAAAGCATAAATGCCGATCTCAAAGAAAAAGAAAAGGTATCCGTTACGGCTCTGCTTACTAAAGCAATTGCCCGGGCCATTGAGATTAATCCGGTTGTTAATTCTACTCTAAACGGTGAGGAGATTAAGATACTGAAAGATATTAATATCGGTATGGCTGTAGCCCTGGATGATGGCCTTATCGTTCCAGTTATCAAAAATGCCAATCAAAAGAAACTTATGGAGATAAATGTTGAAATCGCTGACCTGGCTAAACGGGCGCGCAGAAACAAACTGAATCCGGATGAAATGGGGGGAGCTTCATTTACTATCACCAATCTGGGTGCTTATGGTTCAGTTGATGCATTTACTCCGATTATCAATCTTCCGGAATCAGCCATACTGGGCGTATGCCGTACAGTAGATAAACCGGTGGTAGTTGATGGGCAGATTGTTATACGTCCGGTGATGGGATTATCTCTGTCTTTTGATCATCGCATAATCGACGGAGCACCTGCCGCCGAATGGCTGAAAGTGCTGATTGATTTGATTGAAAGCCCGCATAAAATATTTGTTTAATAAATTTGATGTAGATAAAGGAGGAAGAAAAATGGCTAATCCAGTTGAACTAATGGAGGAACTCGGCATAGGTCAGGGGCAGATTGGTGATAATATGCCCGAACTAACCGAGGCATTTATACAAATGGATAATGCAGCTTATGTTGAAGGCGAGCTGGAAAGAAAATATAAAGAACTCATCGGTCTTGGTATCGCCGTAGCTATTGGCTGTCATTACTGTATGAGCATCCATGTCAAGCAGGGTTTGATGCATGGGGCCAATAGAGATGAAATACTGGAAGCTGCTGCAGTAGGCGTAGCATTTGGAGGCTCACCGGCCTGGGCCAATATGTGTACTACGGTTTTAAGAGCCCTGGATGAATGGGAGGATTAAACAAGCTGATATAGCATAGTGCGGCAGATATACAAAAAGTTCTGCCGGGTAGTGAGACTTGAACAATATAACATATATTGGCAAGCAGCAGAGAGAAGGGGTCACCTTGAATGAAAGACCTGACCGGTTAAATTTGTCTCAACCGTCCGGTAGAAAACAGTTAAAAAATGGACGCTGGTATACACTTTGTGAATCGACAAATTGTCCCAATATTAAGAAGTGTTTGGCCAATGGAGCCTGTTCATTTATGATTCTTGGTGACATATGTACGCGTGGCTGCAGGTTTTGTACCGCTAAACGCGGAAGACCGGCTGAGATAAATCTTGACGAAGCACAGGAAATAGCATCGACAGTGAAACAGTCTGGTATAAAACATGCAGTCATAACTTCACTTACCCGGGATGATTTGCCTGATGGAGGGGCCGGACAGTTTGGTGCAGTCATACGGGCCATCCGCAGGGAAATACCGGAATGTACTATTGAAGTGATTATTCCTGATTTTCAGGGCAGTGTTGAATCCTTATCAGAAGTGATAGATGCTAAACCAGACATAATAAACCATAATATAAAAACTGTTCCCAGCATTTATCCTATAGTAGGAGCGCAGGTATCATATGATAAATCGATTCAACTTCTGCAGAGAGTAAATGAACTGGAGAATGATATATGGATAAAATCCGGCCTGCTGCTGGGTCTGGGAGAAAACAGGGAGGAAGTTGAACAGGTAATAAAAGAGCTCCATACGGCGGGATGTAATATTTTAACAATGGGACAATACTCTCCGCCTTCCAGGGAACAAATTCCGGTAGAACAATATGTCCATCCCCTTGAATTCAAGGAAATGGAAAGAACTGCGTATAAGATAGGTTTTATTGAGGTTGCGGCAGGTCCCCTGATACGAAGTTGCTATAACAGTGCTGTTACCCTTAAAAGAATAAGGAACAGGAAAGGAGGAAAATGATGGCACAAATTGATAAGTACAATATGCCAGACGATCTATATTATACCACCGATCATGCCTGGGTAAAGGTAGAAGGTGAGAACATACGGATACGTATCACCGATTTCATGCAGCAGCTGGCCGGCGAT
>CAZBKS010000362.1:0-3227 GCA_964492475.1 uncultured Syntrophomonas sp.
CAACTGTAGCCAGAATAATGGGCAGAATCTTCAAGCAAATGGGGAATTTAAAAAAAGGCGATCTTTATGAAGTTTCCCGAGATGCCCTGGTCGCAAGGTATGTCGGTCAAACTGCTCCCCTGGTGAAAGACCGGGTCCAGGAAGCCCTGGGTTCAGTGCTCTTTATTGATGAAGCATACAGTCTCTACCAGGGTATGGGCAACGATGACAAGCAGGATTTCGGTCATGAAGCTGTTGAAACTCTTATGAAAGAAATGGAAGATAAACGCGATCAGCTGGTGGTAATCATGGCCGGTTATCCAGATGAAATGGAGATGCTGCTGAATATGAATCCGGGTTTGAGAGAAAGATTCCCCCATAAAATTAATTTTCCTGACTATAAAGCAGACGAACTCACCAGGATATTTCTTCAGATTATTGGTGAAGAATATATTTTTTCCAGTGAAGTTTTAGGAGAGATTAAAAAATTATTTGAGATAGCTATTGAAAATGTGGAAGAAAATTTTGCCAATGGAAGGCTGGCCAGGAATATAGCAGAAAGATTAAAAATCAAACAATCGATGCGCCTTTGTACCGAGAATAATTTTGCACCAAATGAATTGCTAACCATAAAGCTGCAAGACATTGACGCTTTATATGAGGATGAGGATATACAAAAGAGTGTTTTCAATCCCCAACCTGATGTTCGTACTATTGGATTCAGACCAACTTCAGTATAATGACTCAATACTTATATAAATCAATTCTTAACACCCAGGTTGGAGGGGCAGTTGTTCTTTCCGCCCCCCCGTTCAGGCTATTTTTTCAACTGCTGGGGAAATAGTTCTTTTTTAAGCTGGCTTCCAATTCAGTTCTTAGATCCGGGTGGGAAATAGCGATAAGTTCCCGGGCGCGTTCCCGGCGCGTCTTGTATTTTAAATGTGCTACCCCATATTCTGTTACTACATAATCGGCAAAAGTGCGGGGTACGGTTATAGGACTTCCGGGTGGAAATTCAGGAACTATGGAAGATGATAATGTTCCATCCGGCAGCCGGCGGGAAGAGTTAACCAGGGTTATCCCTTTACCACCATCAGACCAGTACGCCCCGATCATGAAATCCAACTGCCCACCGGAACCGCTGATCTGGGTATGACCCATACCTTCAGACACTATCTGCCCGCTGAAGTCAACCATCACCGCGTTGTTTATGGCTATCATATTAGGATGCCGGGCAATAAAGGCCGGATCATTAGTGTATTCGGCCGGGTAGAATTCGCAGACCGGGTTTTCCCGGGCATATTCATAAAGACTCTGGTCCCCTACGCAGAAAGTAGCCAGGGTGACTCCCTTGTGAATCGGCTTCTTTTTATTGGTCACTATCCCTTTTTCTACCAGCCCGGCCAGCCCTATGGGCAGCATTTCCGTCACTACTCCGAGATCATGTTTCCCTTCCAATCCCGATATTACCGTTTCGGTGATGCCGCCTATGCCCATTTGAATAGTATCTCCGTTGTTGATGAGTTCAAGTACGTACTGACCGATGGCTTTTTCTTTTTCAGAGGGCTCTCCTCTTTGTGTACTGGGAATAGGAGTAGAATTCTCTACAAAGTAATCAAATTCCGATATGTGCATCCAGTTATCCCCATATATTACCGGCATTTGCTCATTAACCTCGGCAATTACCGTCCTTAGTTTACCCCTGGCTCTGCCGTCCCGAATCGCCCTCATGGTATAGAAATTGGTCAATCCCAGGTTGATAAATCCCTGGTTATTGGGAGGTGTAACCATTACCAGGTAAACGCTGGATCTTTCGGCTACTCTATCTCCGGCATCCAGGGTAGTCGCCGGATAAAAATCAGCCAGTTTGGCCTTGTTCATTTTACGAATAGTAGCCATACCGAAGGCCGGGATATGATTGATACGCCCATCCAGTTGCTTCATAAAGTCAGGATCATAAAGTTTACAAGGTCTGACCTGTACAGTATCCAATATTTTTACGTTTTCCAGCTCTTCATGCCTATTCAAAATAGCATGATACATATCTGCTGAGCAAGCTCCAATACCTAGTGCCATGCTAACAAAATCTCCCGATTGTATAGTTTGGGCTGCTTCATCAAAGGAAATCCGCTTCTGCTTATACTCATCTCTCCAACTCATTCTTTCATCCTCCTTCACCTAATCTTACTGTGGTCCCATTCGGATTCCACCATCAAGTCGAATGCATTCAGCGTTGAGGTATCCATTCTCGATTATATGCTGCACTAACCTGGCAAATTCATCCGGTTCCCCCAGCCGGGCAGGAAATGGAACCTGTTTGGCCAGAGATTGACGGGCTGGCTCTGGAACCTCCTTGAGCATGGGAGTATCGATAATACCGGGTGCTATGGTACACACCCTGATTCCATGCCGGGCTAGATCCCTGGCAATGGGCAAGGTCATACCTATTATGCCGGCCTTGGAGGCTGAGTAAGAAACCTGCCCGATTTGCCCATCGTAGGCAGCTATGGAAGAAACATTGACAATTACACCTTTTTCTCCGTCTTCCCCTTCGTTTTTGTCCATTTCCCAGGCTGCGTTGCTCAACATATTAAAGGCCCCCACCAGGTTAACCTCAACAGTTTTCTTAAAGACGTTCAGATTAAGTGGACCGTTTTTCCCCAGCGTACGGCCAATGGTTCCCATTCCAGCGTTGTTAACCAGTATGTGGATAGCTCCGAAGGTTTCTATAGTGGACCCACACAGTGATTTCACTTCATCAACCGACGAAATATCGGTTTTTATACATATAGCATTGTTACCCAACTGCCCGGCCAGTGCTTTACCCTTTTCCTCATTAAGATCTGCTATTACAACCCGGGCTCCTGCCTGATGCAGACGGATTACCGCAGCTTCTCCCATTCCCGAAGCCCCTCCGGTAATTATGGCTGTTTTTCCATTAATAATCATTTTCTTGCCTCCTTTTGAAAAAACGTATGGGTTATATCTTCAGATAAAACGGGCTTTCTGTGCTTCAAATCTGAGCTGATCTCTAAAATTGGGGTGAGCTATATTAATAAGCCGTTTAACCCGTTCCCACATGGTTTGACCTTTTAATTGGGCTACGCCGTACTCGGTTACGGCATACTGAATATCATACCGGGTAGTAGTAATAAAGGAACCGGTTTTTAAATGGGGTACGATTTTTGATACCAGCCCTTTTTTAGTCATGGCCGTAGACTCAAAAGCCAGAATCGACTTGCCATTTT
>CAZBKS010000363.1:0-3226 GCA_964492475.1 uncultured Syntrophomonas sp.
TAATTGCCGGATCTGTTTCGTTACCTGCCGGTACTTCAACACCGCCGCCTAAATTAAAATATACACTATGCGATGGATTAAATAGATAAGTAACTCCTGCTTTAGGTGTAAAATGCTCAAAAGATTTTTTCTGTAATCCTAATTCCGGATCAATAAAACTTTCACTATAATAAGTAACATTATCATAACGACCACCAACTAAGGCACTAAATTTCTCATTAATTTTTAACTCATTTTGAAAAAATGCACCGAAGGTATTTGCACCTTCTCTTTTATTATCCTTTAAAGTTTCGCCTCTTCCTTGCGTAGCAGAAAGGTTATAAAATAGTATTGGGATACTGGGAGATAATTATGGTAATATTGTTCACTTGTATGAAAGAGATTGCTCTATTCAGAGACGTCATCAAAAAGTTGTGGAATTCACCCCGGCTCTAGCCCTTTCCAAAGAAAAACGACTGGCCCTCTGCTCGGATGCAGTTAAGATTGCTAAATCAGTCAATTATAGAAGCGCTGGTACAGTTGAATTTCTCTTAGACCGGGAGGGTAATCATTATTTCATAGAAATGAATCCCAGGATTCAGGTAGAGCATACCGTGACTGAAATGGTAACCGGCATTGATATCGTTCAAAGCCAGATCCTGATCGCCCAGGGTTATAAATTGAAATCAAAAGAAATAGGCATTCCCAGTCAAAACTCTATAAAGTTAAGAGGATACGCCATACAGTGCCGGGTGACCACCGAAGACCCGACCAATAATTTTGCCCCGGATACCGGGAAAATTGATGTGTATAGAACCGGTTCCGGTTTTGGCATTAGACTGGACGGAGGCAATGGATATACGGGATCGATAATCAGCCCTTATTACGACAGCCTGCTGGTTAAAATCATAGCCTGGTCCAGGACTTTTGAAGATGCTGTCAATAAATGCAAGCGTTCTATCCGGGAAACTACTATCAACGGCGTTGAGACCAATGAAGCTTTTTTGCTCAATGTTCTTTCCCATCCGACCTTCATAAAGGGTGATTGTGATACCGGTTTTATCGATTCGACTGCCAAGCTTTTTGATATAACCCCCCGTGAAGACCATGAAGCTGCCATTTTGAAATTTATTGGGGAAAAGGTGGTAAATGAAAGCAAGGGCATCCGGCATGATTATGATGTGCCCAGGGTACCAAGGATAGCAGGTAATAACAGGCTGTCGGGCAGCAAACAGATTTTAGACAAAAAAGGCCCTCAGGGAGTAGTAGATTGGATTAGAGCTCAAAACCGGCTCTTGCTGACCGATACCACCATGCGGGATGCTCATCAATCATTAATGGCCACCCGGGTTAGAACGGTTGACATGTTAAGGGTTGCAGAGGCCACTTCATATCTGGGGAAGGACTTATTTTCCCTGGAAATGTGGGGAGGCGCTACCTTTGATGTAGCCTATCGTTTTCTGAAAGAATGCCCCTGGCAGAGACTAATTGAACTGCGCGAAAAAATTCCCAATATAATGTTCCAGATGCTGATCCGGGGCTCTAATGCAGTAGGATATACCAACTACCCGGATAATGTTGTAAGAGAATTCATACAGGAGTCCGCCCAGGCTGGAATTGATATTTTCCGGATATTCGATTCCCTGAACTGGTTAAAAGGAATGGAGACTGCTATTGACGAAACCCTGAAAACCTGTAAAATTGCGGAAGCCTGTATCTGCTACACCGGTGATATACTGGATCAGTCCCGGGATAAATACTCATTAAAATACTACATTGAAACCGCTAAGGAAATAGAAAAGATGGGTGCGCATATTCTAGGCATCAAGGATATGTCCGGGCTGTTAAAACCCTATGCCGCCTTTGACCTGATTCGAGCTTTGAAAGATGAGATATCAATACCCATTCACCTTCATACTCATGATACCAGCGGCAACGGAGTAGCTACCCTGCTCATGGCTGCCGAAGCCGGAGTTGATATAGTTGATACCGCCTTTAACAGTATGTCCGGACTGACCAGCCAGCCAGCCCTTAATTCGGTGGTAGCTGCTTTAGAAAATACCAATCGGGATACCGGCATTAACCTGGATGATATCCAGGAGATTTCCGAATACTGGAGTGATATCAGACCCATATACAGCCAGTTTGAGTCCGGACTGAAGTCAGGCACCGCTGAAGTCTACAAATATGAAATTCCGGGGGGCCAGTATTCCAACTTAAAACCGCAGGTGGAAAGCTTTGGCCTGGGACACAAATTCAAAGAAGTAAAGGAAATGTATAAAACCGTCAATGAAATGCTGGGAGACATTGTAAAAGTTACTCCTTCCTCAAAACTGGTAGGAGATCTGGCCATTTTCATGGTCAGGAACGATTTGACTCCAGAAAATATAGTGGAAAAGGGAAAAGATTTAGCCTTCCCTGATTCTTCCGTAGCCTATTTTGAAGGCATGATGGGGCAGCCGATGGGGGGATTCCCCCGGGAACTGCAAAAGGTGATACTCAAGGGCAAAAAGCCCATTACCGTTCGTCCCGGCGAATTATTGGAGCCGGTTGACCTTGAGTCCATAGGCAAGCTGCTGGAGAGAAAATATAACCTCCGGGCATCCAGGCGGGAAATCCTGAGTTATGCCCTGTATCCTCAGGTTTTTGAAGAATATTTAAGCTATAAAAAGACCTATGGGGATTTAAGCCGTATGAACAGCCCGGTCTTCTTCGATGGCATAAGCGAGGGAGAAGTGTGCGAAGTAGAAGTCGACGAAGGGAAAACATTTATAGTTAAATTAGTACAAATCGGAAAAGTGAGCAAAGACGGGGTTCGCAAAGTAGATTTTGAGGTCAATGGCAACCCCCGGGAGATAATCATAATGGACCAGCAGTATAAGACCAAGGATACTGTTGAGACCACTCTATTTGCAGATCCCGGGAATAAGAACGAGATAGGAGCCAGCATTCCGGGAACGGTCAGCAAAATACTGGTTAAAAGTGGAGAGAAGGTTAAGAGCGGCCAGAGTCTCATGATAATCGAAGCAATGAAAATGGAGACCCATATTACCGCGCCCTTAAACGGCAAAATAGCAAGTATTATTGTAGAAGAAGGCCAGCAGGTCAAAACCGGAGAATTACTAATGAAGATAGACTAAGGCCAAGGCAAGGGGACGGTTCTTCTGCCTCGTTTTTATATCGCCCTAAGAAAAACGAGGCAGAAGAACCGTCCCCTTGCCTTGTTGCTGGCACTTTTTTATGAAAT
>CAZBKS010000364.1:0-3222 GCA_964492475.1 uncultured Syntrophomonas sp.
ATCTTGGGATATACCATCCGGGCTGAACAGGTATACAAATATTCCTTTCCTGCTGGAGTATTCAATCATTTCTTTAAACAACCGGGCGGTTTTCCCAGGAGACAGACTATTATTCCGGATGGCGGTGGTCATAACACCCACTACCGGTCCGACTAATAGTTCATTTTCATCACCGGCATAAACCAGGTATCTTGAACCGGGCAATTTCATTTCTCTGGCAGCTATTTTGTTTAATATTATGAAATTCGGAGGCAGTTGGCTTTTTTCTGATGCTATAGATATTTTTACTGTACAAGCTAAAGATCCGGCTTTAAGACGGAGCAGGCTATCAGCCGGTATGTTTTTAAGGGTAATTGGGCTTAAGCTGATTGCTGCAGATCGAGAGCTCATTTTCTGCATTTCATAACCCCTTGCATCTTTGTTCATATTTCATTTTATGAATAATGAGAATATCCGGTGCCTGTTAGCTACACAAAATAGATCTGCCAATCCTTAAGCCGGGAGTAAAAATGAAACAAGAAGCGGGGTATGGTCTATAAAACCATAACCTCCGCTTCAGAGTCTTTTATTGACTTCCTTATTGGTTTCAATGTAAAAAAGGTATAATGTACCGGGTGTTTCTACCATGCTCCGTCGACGGCTCCTGCAAATTTATGCATCCAAACAAGGGTTTTGCAGTGGAAACATTCAGTATTACTTGCTTATTTTTTCATATTAATAAACAGCTTTTCCACCTTGGGAATGCTTTTGGAGATTGAAAAAACCATCAAATGATCATATGCTTTTATCTCATGTTCACCACTGGGAATGATGACCTGATCCTCCCTCACGATGGCGCCCAGAACTGATCCGGAGGGGAATCTAATTTTACTCAATTTCTTGCCGTCGGCTATTGAACCTGGTTGGGCTACCAGTTCCATCATTTCCGCCATTTCTTCGCCCAATACCGTTACTGATACTATATCCCCCCGGCGAATATATTTTAATATCGCGCCTGCGGTTAGCATTCTGGGGCTCATGGTAATGTCAATGCCGATCTGATCTACCAGTGGCATAAGGTCTGACCTTTTTACTTTACAGATGGTTAACTTAACTCCCAGGCTTTTTGCAATCAACGAAGATAGTATATTTAAACGGTCATCATCGGTTACCGAAACAAACAGATCAGTATCACCAATATTTTCTTCTCTTAATAGTTCTAAATCGCTTCCATCGCCATTGATGACCAGAGCGTTCTTCAGCACGTTCTCTGCCTTTCGTGCCTGCGTTACACTTTTCTCAATTATTTTTATATCAATCGGCAAGTGCTGTCTTTCAATAATTTTAGCCAGATAGAGGCCAGTCCGGCCGGCTCCCAGTATAGTAATCCTATCAACCTTTTTCGGTTGAATGCCCAGAGACAGCAGAACGGCCGACATGTCATTGGTTCGGGCCATTATATATACCCTATCCCCTGAGAACAGGTTGTCATTCCCAGCCGGGACTATAGTTCGATGCTGCCTTATTATTGATACAATAACAAAACTGGATGTATCCAGTTCCTTTAATTTGACCCCATCCAAAATAGAATTATTGGGAATCTCTATTTCTACCATTTGCACCCTGCCGTCTGCATAATATTCTACACTTAATGCTTCCGGGTTGCGAACTATTTTGGATATTTCCTGAGCAGTTACTCGTTCTGGATTAATAATTAGATCAACACCTAAAAGAGCTTCCGCAGAGAAAATTGGAGTTTCCATATATTCAGTGTTTCGCACTCTGGCTACGGTGGTTTTGACCCCATATTGTTTGGCTAAAAGGCAGGCAATCATGTTCAACTCATCCATCTCGGTTACTGCGATGAGCATCCTGGCTTCGTTAACACCTGCTGCTTCAAGTACGGCCGGCGAGGAACCACTGCCCAGAATTACCTGGACATCCAGGCTATCATCAACAATTTTGAGTCTTTCTTCATCCTGTTCTATTACTACCACGTCCTGGTTTTCACTGGATAAAAGCTGGGCAATACTGTACCCTACTTTGCCGGCGCCAATAATTATTGTTTTCATATTCATCCACCTATACATTAAATCTAAAATTAATTAAGTCTCCATCTTGAACCAGGTATTCCTTGCCTTCCAGTTTAAACAAGCCCTTTTCTTTAACAGCATTCATACTCCCCAAGTGCACGAAATCTTCATATTTGATAACTTCGGCTCGAATGAATCCCCTTTCAATATCCGAATGTATTTTACCTGCTGCACTCCTGGCCGTAGTACCATTTTTTATAGTCCAGGCTTTGACCTCATCTTCCCCTGAAGTGATAAATGAGATAAGCCCCAGACTTTCATATACACTTCTTGCTATTTTTAATACACCCGACTCCTGTATACCTAGGTCCTGCATAAAAATATCTTTTTCATCGCCATCCAATTGGGTAATTTCTTTTTCTATCTCTGCCGATACTTCGACCATTTTCAGCCCATGTTCATGCAGATAAGACAGGAGTTCCTCCCGGCCCGGATAGGCCTTTTCAATCATATCATCATCTGCCAGATTCAGACAGATGAGTACCGGTTTATTAGTAAGAAACTGATAAGTCTTTATGATGTCCTGCTCTTCAGCATCCAGTTCTACTGATGACAGATGTCTTTCATTTTCCAGGGCATTTTGAAGTTTTACAAGCAGACTGCGTTCCTTCTCCAATTGTTTTCTCTTTTTACTCTCATCAATACGCTGTATGCGTCTCTCAATAAGATCAAGATCAGCCAGCAGCAGTTCATAGTTCAGGGTTTCGATGTCTCCCACCGGATCAATGCGGTCAGACTGTTCATCTGAAAAAGCTTTAATAACCAGCAGCAGAGCATCTGCCTGGCGAACCGCTTCCAGGAAAACCGCCGTAGCTTTTTCACCCCCGGGTACCAGACCGGGAATATCAACAATCTCCAACTGAGCATAAGTAGTTTTTTTGGGTTTATAATAATCCGAGAGTTTTTCTACTCGATAATCCGGTATACGCGCCATCGCGGTATTAGTTTTGCCTGTAACGGCAGCTTTCCCAGTATTTTCAGTAAGTAACTCAAATATGGTTGATTTTCCCACCATAGGCATACCCAGAATCCCAAGCTGCATATTAAATCTATCTCCTTCAAAAGCGAATTCAGATTTTATTATATCTTTAGGTTTTTTAAAACACCAGTGTTTCATTTATCTTTCACTATATATTTTACTTCATTTTTC
>CAZBKS010000365.1:0-3212 GCA_964492475.1 uncultured Syntrophomonas sp.
TCTAAAAAGGAACTGAGTAAACAGATATTGATTAACAAGGATAAGCAGAAAAAGCTGGAGCTGGTCTATAAATTCCTGGGTTACGAGCTTAATAAACATGAGTTGTTTGAGCAAGCTGCGGTCATAGCACTCAATAACCGGGAAAAATTTGTAATTTCCCACCTCGGATGCTTATATGAACCTTTTGGCAATGATGAATTAATAGACAAAATTCGCAAGGAAATAGGCTATACCAAAAGATTTATGCAGGTTACGGAAAAAGCAAAATCAGAAAAACAATCGATTAGTTTTACCGAACGCAGGATGGTTGAGGAGATAAGCAAATACGTGCATGCTCAATGCAGGATTTATATGCAGCTGCATATATAGCGGGAAACGGGGACAGGTACCTTTCCCCACTCTTAATCAACGATTGGCAAAAGGTAACTGTCCCCCGTTTCCCCGTGTTACTTATTTTACTATCAGCACCGGGATATCCACCAGTCTGCCTACCCGGTCCGAAACGCTGCCCAGGGCTAGTTCCTTAAATTTGTTCAATTTTCTGCTGCCCATAATTATGAGATCGTAGGTCCCATCGTTATCAACTACATCCAGAATTAAAGACGAAGGTTCACCACCGGCTCTTTTCAAATGTGGATGAACTTCCTTTTCAATCATAATACTTTCATATTTTTGTAGTAATTCCAGAGAATCAGCCCGAAGTTCATCAAGTTTATCCTGACTGTGAAGTTTAGTAATGTCAACCTTGGAACTATCGTATACGTTGAGCAAAACCAAACTGCTAATTACACCGGCAGACGCTAATTCGGCAGCTTTATGGACGGCGCGCAGAGACTGCTCTGAATCATCAATTGCAACCAAAGCTTTATTAAAAATTGCTTCCATAAATATTTAACTCCTTTATTATGTATTTAATAAAATAATTCTGTTTGATTATATCAAATCTTGACTCCGCTAACAATATTGACTCTGCTGAGAAAATATACGAAACTAATTTCTAACAGGATATGGAGGTAACATATATGATTAAAAAGCTAAAAGTAATAGTGAACGGGGCCCTGGGGAAAATGGGCCGGGAAACCTTGAAGGCAGTAGAAGAAGACAACGAACTGGTATTGGTAGGAGCAGTAGATGTTAAATCCAAGGGAGAAAGTGTAGCGGAGCTTACCGGTTTGGCAGGAGTGAACATTAATCTGGAACAGGATCTGGAGAAAATACTGGCAAGGGAAAAGCCCGACGTGATGGTGGATTTTACTAACCCCCAGGCAGTATTTAACAACGCTCGCCTAACCCTGGAAAAGGGTGTGGCATGTGTAATAGGTACCACCGGGCTTAATGATATAGAATTAAAGCAACTGGATAAACTTGCCGGGGAAAACCAGACCGGAGTGGCGGTTATACCGAACTTTGCCATTGGAGCAGTTTTGATGATGAAATTTGCCCGGGAAGCGGCGGTTTATTTTCCTGATGTTGAAATTATTGAACTGCACCATGATCAAAAGATGGATGCCCCATCGGGTACTGCTATCAAGACGGCAGAGATGATAAATCAGACTCGAGTATCACGCCCACCCCGAAGCATTAGAGAATTTGAAAAAATCCCGGGAAGCCGCGGCGGGGATATGGATCAGGTTAGAATACACAGTGTTAGATTGCCAGGATTTGTTGCTCATCAGGAGGTAATCTTTGGGGGGATGGGCCAGAGTCTTAAGATAAGGCATGATTCCATTGACCGGGTAGGATTTATGCCCGGGGTAATTATGGTTATTAAGAAGATGCCGCAGCTAAAAGGAATGGTATACGGCATGGAGAACCTGATGTAGTCAGGCAGTACATTTTTATCATAAGAAAGGAGCAGCTTTTCAGTCAGCCTGCTCTCTTTTTATGCCTGGATGCGGTATAAAAAACAGCTTCTGGAGATTATCCATATGACTTCAAACTTCTAACCTCTGACTTCCCGCCATTCAATACTATTCTCACTTCCAACCTCTAACCTCGCACTTCTCAATTAGACAGGCACCGGCCCTGACAAGAATACATATAATGTTATTAATTTTATATATAAATTATCAATCAGCTTGGAGGAGGGTAAAAAGTGAGCTCGGTGCTTTCCGGCATAAAAATTGCCGTTATTGGTGGGGATGATAGGGAGTTGATTCTGACTGCTGAGCTCGTAAGAATGGGTGCAACAGTAGCCGTAGCGGGTTTTCCCAAAGAAATGGTAGGCCATGGAGCTTATGTGGTTAATACGGTGATGGAAGCGTGTAAAGATGCAGAAGTAGTAATTATGCCCCTGCCAGGCACTAATGCAGAGCGAATTGTGAGGGCGGTATATGCTGAAAATGTACTGGAGCTGACTCCAGAAGCAATATCCAGTCTTTCAGACAATGCCCTGGTTATTATTGGCTCAGCCCGGCAATTTCTTAAAGAATGGGCCAGGATGTACAATTTTACTCTGCTGGAAGTTGGTGAAATTGATGAGCTGGCTATATTAAATTCTATTCCATCAGCCGAAGGTGCTCTTCAAATTGCCATGGAAGAAACCCGGATTACAATTCACGGAAGTCAAACCTGCATCATAGGGTTTGGCAGGGTAGCTATTACTCTGGCTCGATTATTGAAAGCGATGGGATCAGATGTTACTATCGTGGCCCGCAACCGCGGCCAATTAGCCCGGGCCCATGAGATGGGGTGCAGGAAAGCAGAATACAGTGATCTGAAACAGATGATGAACCATATGGATATTGTTTTTAATACTGTGCCCAGCATGGTGCTGACTAGAGATATACTAAAACACGCCCGGCAGGAAACGGTAGTAATAGATCTGGCCAGCCAACCCGGGGGTACCGATTTTGAAGCAGCCAATATTTTCGGAATTAAAGCCATATTAGCACCGGGATTACCAGGAAAAGTCGCTCCTGTATCGGCCGGCAAGATATTGGCTGAGGTTATTCCGGGTCTGATCATTAATGAACTTAGTAGAATTGATCAAGATCTGTTTTCAGGTTAAGAGGGAGGTGCAACAAAAAGTGCTGGAAGTGCAAACAGACCGGTTAACAGGGGTCCGGGTAGGGGTGGTCCTGACCGGTTCGCACTGTACGATCCCCGAGGTGCTGCCCCAAATTAGAAGGATGAAGGAGCAGGGAGCTGAAATATTTCCCATATTTTCATACACGGTGGACCAGATTGATAACCGGTTTTACCAGGTAGAT
>CAZBKS010000366.1:0-3185 GCA_964492475.1 uncultured Syntrophomonas sp.
AACCATTTTGTGATAATATATTTATGTAGTACTTTAAGAGAGGTGAGCTTTTATGGCTATTATTGAAGTGACAATCATACCCATAGGAACCGGCAGTACCAGCGTAAGCCAGTATGTTGCCGACTGCCACAAAGTTCTGGAATATGAAAAGAACATTAAACTGTCATTAACCCCTATGGGTTCAGTCTTGGAAGGTGATTTGGATATCATCCTGGCCGCGGCTAGAAAAATGCATGAGGTACCCTTTGATAGTGGGGCAATGCGGGTAACAACAACTATTCGGATCGATGATCGCCGGGACAAATCAGCATCTATGGAACAGAAACTAAAATCTGTACAGGAAAAGATGGATCAGCCCTAAACATTCCGGTATTCTTGATTCATACCATTGAATGGTTGTGAGTCTCCTTTACATGAACTTTTTCAGAACCCGGGCCAGACACTTTAGGCCTTCGACGATTCTGTCATCCGGCATGTTTGAGAAGTTGATCCGGAAAGTATTCTCTTTCCCTCCATTGGGGAAGAAGGAACCGCCTGGAACAAACGCAACCTTATTTTTAAGGCATTCTTCCAGAACATCCCTGGCGTTGATATGAGAAGGGAGTTCCACCCAGGCGAAAAGACCGCCCTGGGGCCTGGTAAATGTAACCCCGGGCGGGAATTCATCTTCCATGGTTTTAGTAGTAATATCTCTGCGCCGTTTGTATACGGCCCGTATTTTTTCAATATGTTCGTCGATATCGTACAGTTCAAGGTATTTATTTATAACCCTCTGAGCAATGGTATTGCACTGCAGATCAGCGCCCTGTTTTACAAGCACATAATTTGCTATGGCCCTTTTGTCACCTGCAATCCATCCAATCCGGTATCCGGGACAAAAGGTTTTGGAAAAGGTTCCGAGGCAAAACACGCAGCCCGTCTTATCGAACGACTTCACAGACGGCAGGGCTTCACCTTCAAATCTAAGTTCGCCATAGGGATTATCTTCAATAACCACCAGCTGATATTTGGCGGCAATACTGGTCAGCTGCTCTCTTCTCTCCAGACTCCAGGACCTTCCGGTGGGATTTTGAAAATCAGAAATTATGTATATGATTTTTGCTCTTTCAACAGTTTCCAGAATGTGCTCAAGACCTTCGGGAATCATCCCATCATCGTCGGTGGGTACTTCTTCGAACTTACAGCCATAAGCTTTGAATGCGCTGATTGCGGCCAGGTAGGTAGGACTTTCGCAAAGCACAGTATCTCCCTCATCGAGAAACACCTTGCCTGATAAATCGAGCGCCTGCTGTGATCCATTGGTTAAAAGGATGTTGCCTGCATCAAAATCAGTTCCCCGGGTAGAATTCATTCTGTTTGCTATCCACTCCCGGAGCGGAGCATACCCTTCGGTAGTGGTATACTGCAATGCTGATGCCCCGTCTTCTGCCAGTACCTGCCTGTTTACTTCCATAATTTCTTCTATCGGGAAAAGCTCGGGTGCAGGAAGGCCGCCTGCAAAGGAGATAATCTCAGGCCTCTCAGTTATCTTTAAAATCTCCCTTATTTCCGAAGCCTTCAGATATGACATTCGGTTTGCAAATTTATAATCCATTTTAATGCCTCCAGTATTTATTGGCCATTATAATCAATGACCTTTTATTTGAGACTGCTTATACAATAGGATTGATCTCTGTCGTTGAATAGTCCTCATGGCTTTTTTCATTAAGCAGCTCTTTCATGGCTGTGCATAGCCTTTTGATTCCTTTATCAATATCATTCATAGGGGCAAAGGTGAAGTTAAGTCTGATATAATCATCCCCCTGCCCTGAAGCAAAGAAAGGAGAACCCGGGACAAAAGAAACCTTGTAATCGCCTGCCTTTGATACCAGCTTTGATGCTGATACACCATCAGGCAGTCGGCACCAAATATAATAGCCGCCTTTGGGTCGGTTCCAAATTAGATCTTTAGGAGCATATTTGGACAGAGCCAGATGCATGACGTCTCTCCTGGTCCGGTATTCACTGCAAGTCGTAATTAAATGCGATTCAAGTGAGCCGCTTTCAATAAACCTTTCAACAATCCATTGGGATAGACTGTTGGAGTGCAGATCCATTAACTGTTTGGCCGATGCAAATTCCTTCACCATTTTTTTGTGAGCTGCCATCCATCCCAATCTTAAGCCGGAGTAAATGTTTTTTGAGAAAGTACTTAAATAAATAACATATCCATCGCTATCCATGGATTTTAGCATAGGAACGGGATTGCCTTCATAACATAGATCGCCGTAGGCGTCGTCCTCCAGGATAATGACATTATATTTAGAGGCCAGTTCAACCAGCCGCTTCCTTCTTCCCAGGTCTAATACAGTTCCGGAAGGGTTCTGAAAAGTAGGTATAGTATAAATAAGTTTTGGCCGATACCGGTGCAATAGCTGTTCCAACACATCCACCTTCATGCCTTGGTCATCAATGGGAACACTGATTACTCTTGCTCCGGCTGCTCTAAAAACCTGAATGGCCGGGAAATATGTAGGTTCCTCAAGGACAACGATATCTCCCGGGTCAAGTATTACTCTGGCGGCCAAGTCGATTCCCTGCTGAGAGCCGGAAAGCATCATTATCTCATTGGGCTGGCAGTAGACTCCTCTTTTTTGCATAAGTCTGGAAATAGCCTGGCGCAGAGATAAAAGGCCTTCCGTAGGCGTATGAATCAAAGCCTTGTAGTTTCTGCTTTGAATAACTTCACGTTCAATTCCTTCAAGAGCTTGTATGGGGCCGGTTTCAGGGGAAGCAATACCTGTGGCAAATGAAATAACGTCAGTTCTGTTTGCCAGTACCAGCAGATCCTGGACCAGATAAGAATCAAGTCGGTTGGCATATTGGCTGAAGATCTGATTCCAAGCAGGTTCATGTGAAGAGTTGTCAACACTCAATTCTTCATCGAGATATGAAAGTACCATAGTGCCATTTCCAACTCGGGAGCCTATCAAGCCTTCAGCTTTCAGTTCCCGGTAAGCATTTAATACGGTTGTTCTGTTGACGCCCAGGCTTTCCGCCAGTTTTCTTTCCGCGGGCAGGCGAAAGCCGGGCAGCAGCTCACCAGATAAGATTTGGCGACGTACTTGCTCAAAAATTTGAATATAAACAGGTGTATTGGATTCTCTGTCAATTATAATCCGCATACCAAACCGCCTCAATGGATT
>CAZBKS010000367.1:0-3173 GCA_964492475.1 uncultured Syntrophomonas sp.
GTCTTGTCAGAAGGATAACGGAGAATAAAGCCGTATTTGAAGCTGTTAATATTTAGCCACTGGTAAACCTGGTCATTGGTGGATTTGTCTGTGTCAGCATTTATGTCTACCGCAATTCCCAGCTGGTGTTCACTGGTTCCGGGAATCGCTACCCATTTTTCCGCTAAATATTTCGCTTTGTAAGCAGAGTAGCCTTGCTCTTTATATTCCGCGATTTTCACATCCATGAGGCTTTGCTGTTCTTCTGCCGTTCGGTATCCAGATACAACCACCGGATATATACCATCGGCTCTTGCAGCATTAAACATGGCCTGCAGATCAGGGTAAATTCTGGCATCCACGGACTGGCTGTTGGAGAGTTGCACTAAAACCCCCTGATAGTCACCAGGGATATGATTCCAGCGGTTAACCAGGATCAGGTTCCAATCGTTATCTTCGTTTCTTGTATCCGGGGTAGCTTCTGTATCGGCATGGCGAAAGGGATAGACCTTTGCCAGGTTGGTTAACAGCTTATCAGGCCAATAGTTCATACCGGCTTGGTTGATTAGCAGCTTTCCGCCAGCCAGCAGCACAGCAAGGCAGATAATCAAGGCCAAGGTTTTTCTTATCCTGCTTGTCGGGCGATTGTGATGGCTGTTTCTTTCATTTGAAAATCGATTCATGTTCTCTTGCTCCTTTTCATATAACCATGAGTTCTTCCCAGCTTCTTTAATCAGTCAGCTGGCTGATAACAAAACAGGCGGCGGGTTGTAATCCCCTGCCAGGTTGCAGCGGTGGGTTGAAATTGCTCCGCATTTTCAACCTTATACTTATGAGCCTGCAAACCCAAATTGCACCCTAAAATGTACCGCAATGATAATGAAGGTACATCAGTTGCCCTGCCACGAGGTGGTGCTTGGAGAGCGCTTCCGATGCCAAACAAAATAAAAGCCTGTTCATTTTCGGCATAACCAGCATACCGTAAATGAACAGGCTATATTTTAATTTGGAGTTGATAATTCATTAAGAAATGATAAAGGCCTCCATAATAATTCTTAAATTAGTTACTTCGTAAAATAAATACCCTGGAGGACTCTTTATGGAGATATTTTGACTGCTTTCATATCCAGCGGGAGTTCTACTATAAACACCGTGTGCTGATTATCACTCTCAGCTCTAATCGTACCCTCGTGCAAAGTAATAATATCTTTGGCAATAGCCAGACCTAAGCCTGATCCTCCAGTTGCGCTTGATCTGGCGGCGTCCAGCCGGTAGAATTTATCGAATATTGAACTCACTTGATCCTCAGGAATAGCCCCTTGATTTTCAATATATATGATGGCTTTATTGCCTGCAGTCTCTGCAGAGATATTTATAGTGCTTTTACCAGCACCGTAAGTGATGGCATTTTTTAGAATGTTGTTGAATACTCGTGCCAGCTGTTGGGAATCTCCGTAAATTACTATATCTTCCGCTACCTTAATATTAACCTGTTTTTCACTCTCTGCCAGTTGCGGATACATTTCGTCTGCAATCTGCACCATCATGTAACAGAGGTTGATATTTTCTGTATGCAAAGGGACTGACTGAAGATTATAGCGGGTAATCTCGAAAAAATCATTTATTAAGGTTTCGAGACGATATGCTTTATTAAGTGCTATATCAACATAGTTGGCTCTTTGCTCCGCCGGCATGTCCCTAGCTTCGTTAATTAAACTTAAGTATCCGATTACGGAAGTGAGGGGGGTTTTAATATCATGAGCCAGATAAACCACCAGATCGTTTTTGCGTTGTTCCGCCGCTTGAGCATCTTCTGCGCGTTTCTTAAGTTTATCCTTCGCTTCATTCAACTTTGTTTCAATGAACTCCAGTTCAGAGCACATGGTAATTTTCTCCTCGACTTCCTCTCCCAGTTGATCGACTGCGGTAACAATCTGATCAAAATATCTGGTGAACCAGGATAACGATAGACGGAAAAAAATGAAAAAAAAGACTACTACGATGGTGGCAACGATAAGATCTAAGTTGTTCCTTATATAATATTGATATATTCCGTGGGCAAAATCCCAGTCAACTCTGAAGCAAGTACTGATGGTCTGAACCAGAGCATCTGCGACCTTCCCTCTTAATGCAGATCGCAGAACTATGACAAGAATGACGGACAGCCCCAGTACCGCAATGGTTTGATAGAATAATTTCCTGATCAGCTTACTATATACTTTGCCGCTAACCGCTTCATTTTTCAATTTTGTAACCAACCCCCCATACCGTTTTAATATATTTCGGGGCTTCTGCCGTATCCTTCATTTTCTCACGCAGATGGCGAATATGTACGGTAATGGTGTTATTGCTCTTGCTGTAATATTCATTCTGCCAAATCTCATGGAATATTGCTTCAGCGCTCACGACCTCCCCTCTCCTTTCCAACAGGATGCGTAGTATGGAAAACTCGGTGGGAGTGAGCGTCAGCGGCTTTTCGTTCAAAAGACATTCATGGGTTTTGATATTCATCAGCAGGCCGGAATGGATAATTGTGGTTTCCTCTTGCGACGATTTGGAATTGTACTTTTTATATCGGCGCAGCTGGGCTTTGATCCTGGCTACTAATTCCAATGGCCGAAAGGGCTTGGTAATGTAGTCGTCCGCGCCTAGGGTCAGCCCGGTAATTTTATCGGTTTCCTCCTCTTTGGCGGTCAGCATAATAATGGGATAGGTGTGCTGCTCTCGTATCTTCTGGCAGAGAGTAAAACCGTTCATGTCCGGCAGCATGATATCCAAGACAGCTAGATCAAGTTCAGTAGTTTCAATACAGGCAAGAGCATCCCGGGCAGAGTAAAACTTATGAATAGTATAGTTCTCGTTTTGCAGATAGACTTCAATTAAATCTGCAATTTCACGCTCATCGTCCACCACCAGTATGTTGTCGCTCATAAACTTGGACTCCTTTCCAAGCAGATTAAGTAATACATAATTTTAACAGTTCCAATATAGTAATTTGCAATTATTACTATAATAAATTATTAAGATTTTCATAAGGTTTAACCATCAGCTAATAAAAAAAATGACAACGCGACCCATAATGGGAAAAATGTTTAGGGGGATACTTGGATACCAACTTATCCGGATAGCGATTATGGTAGTGATATGAATGCAGGTGGAGAAATAATCATTACCAATTAATGTAGGTTTGCCAG
>CAZBKS010000368.1:0-3167 GCA_964492475.1 uncultured Syntrophomonas sp.
GTCTGCGGCATTGGTCCTTCATAGGCATCGACCAGGAGAAGAACTCCGTCCACCATCTCTACAATTCTTTCCACTTCACCGCCAAAATCAGCATGGCCAGGAGTATCGACAATATTTATTTTGGTATCCTTATAAACAATACTGGTGTTTTTTGATAAAATTGTAATGCCTCGCTCACGTTCCAGATCATTGCTGTCCATTACCCGTTCAGGAACGGACTGGTTAGCTCTGAAATACCCGGATTGTTTCAGCAACTGGTCAACCAGAGTGGTTTTGCCATGGTCTACATGGGCGATTATAGCAATATTACGCAATAATTTTTTTGACATGTATATTCCCTCTCCATTTATATCTACTGATTATCGTAGAAATCTGCTTTTGGGCAACGTAGCAATTATATCAAGGAGACAAGGTATTTACAAGCTGAGAGCGATTTATTATTAAAGGCATGTAAAAATTAAGTTTGGTCCCTGGTGCTTAATTTATTTCAATCTATATATAGAAGAAGCTGGAGCGTTAAACTCCAGCCTCATAAGTGTTGGATTCTACCATTAGCACCGGATGTGTCTTCTCTTAGACCTGTCAAATCTTCTTTTTTCCGGATCGAATCTTCTTCTCCTTCTATGATCACGAACGGGCGGTACTCTTACCAGATTAGATGAAAGTACTACACTCGGGCCAGGCACAACTCTAACAACCGGTTTCTCCGCATCATCTGCTACAGCTCCAGCCACCGTTAATTGTGGCCAGAGATTCGAATCTGCGAATCCACGGCCATAGAAACCCAGCAGACTGTTAACAGGCTCATCACATTTGAGCAGAAATCCGTTATTTGGTAAATTGTTATTAAAATGCTCAAGGTTAATATCTACCCAGCCGAAATATCCGGCATGAACGACTACTGATCCGATTGGGGTTGGATCTATGGCCGGTCGATTGTTCCAGGTAACATTTAACTCACTCCAATTACCGATGACGTGGTATACCAATAAGGTAGCAGAAGACGGTATTTCATTACGATATATCTTCAAACGCAGCTGAGATCTAAGCCTGTGTATCCTATGGTGATGGTCATCATCAAATCCCCCGTCAAAACCCCAATCAAATTTCAGCAAGGACTGATATTCATCTCCAGATCCTTTATATCGATTTGTGTACAGATAGGGCACTCCCCCGAAGTTGGAATTGGCATAGTATTGTGATATATAGGCATCCTCAGTGGGATGAAGAATATTAGGAAACACAATTTTTCATCTCCTTTCTATAGGTTTACTACATTTTATTACCTACATAAGAAAAAAGTTCCTGAGCAGAGCCTGCTTTGTCATATTTTATATACGTTAAAATAATCTATATTATTGGCGCCAGCTGATATCTTAACCTTATATCTACATACTCAATCCAGGCTGTTTTTCCATAACAAAAACACCTCCTGCTCTTACTTACCGGAGGTGTTTCCCTGTTCAATCATATTTGCATTTTATAATACATTACACCTTATCAGTGCTGAGGTTGAGAATAAAATCCGCCACCTTTTCAAGCTCATCAAAGCGAAACCGGGGAAGCTCAGTTGGAATGTCAGTATCAGAAATAACGGCCTCATAAGTTCCTGGCGGAAAAATTGGTTCATCCTGATCACCCGGTCGATAAAGGAGTATTCTAGGATTCACTTCTTGTTTAAATCCTTCTACCAGAATGATATCCATGTCGATAATGCCCTCCAGAATTTCCTGCAGGGGTGGGCGGGTCGCCAAACGTTGATGGGTAGTAATGGAATCCGGTCCTAATACTATAACCCTGGCCGCACCAGCATTATAATGCTGCCAGGAATCTTTGCCCGGCGTATCTATCTCGTATCCATGTGAAGCATGCTTTACCGCCGCCACTTTTAAGCCCCGATTGTTGAATATCTTGATTAAATTGGAAATAACCGTAGTCTTGCCGGAATTAGAATAGCCGGTAAAACCTATTACTCTGGTCATATAATGATCCCCCCCTTATTACGTGTAAGCAAGTTGCGCTGCTTGGTTGGTATACATAGCTAAAACATGCGTATAAATCCTGATCTTATTAAAACATATTCGGTATAGTATTGCCACCTGCCAACCGGTGGGCGGCCTACTCTGCCTTGTTCATCAAAACAATGTCATTCAGGCCCTAAGTCTTATTTTTTATAGGACTTAGGGTTGCTTTTTTTATTATTTTGTTATATTATTTATAAAAATAGGACTAATCGACCCCTTAAAAAGCAAAATGTTTCCGTATTATTATATAGCACCTGTTATGTACAGCAGTATAAAGCTTTCTCTATTTAAACTTAGATGGCAAATTATAAAATAATTACATGGGAGTGAGTTTTATGATCAGCGACTTGGGCAACTGTAAAGAATGCGGCCGATTATTCATTGTCAAACATGGTAATAAGCTCTGTTTTGAGTGCAGCAAAGAACAGCAGACAAAGTTAATGGCGGTACGTGAATATTTAAGAGATCATCCTGGACAAACAGCTGTAGAAATATCCACAGCCACGGACTTAAGTCTGGATTTTATACTGGGTTTGATCAGACAGGGAACGCTGGTAGCTTATTAATAACCAATGGGTTCAGGTTGTTTGGAAAGCTATCAAGAACTCGAGGCCTTATTGTTTTGTTCCAAGTTGCAGGCAGGGAATGTATGAACTGGAAAAATTATTAGTATTACTGTATGCTGTGTTTATATTCAACTTGGAGGATGCAGGTGATTATATTTGTCTCAGAAAACACAACGCTTTAATTTCTGTCCAAAATGCTCGGCGAAGCTTGAATACCGCTATTATAAGGATGAACCCCGTTTAACCTGTATCTGTTGTGGTTACCTTTTTTATGAAAATCCAGTGGTGGGAGTGGCTGGAATAGTCGTAAATGATAAACAGCAGATACTTCTGGGACGCCGTTGCAGAGGTCCCTACGCCGGATGCTGGTGCATCCCCTGCGGCTATGTGGAGTACTACGAGGACGTGTATGATGCTGTGAAACGGGAATTTAAAGAAGAAAGCAATCTGGATATTGATATCATCGAGCCATTTACCGTTCAATCCAATTTTCACGACCCGGCCCAGCACAGTGTGGGAATCTGGTTTTTAGCAAGGGTTACCGGCGGCAGAATGTCAGCCGGCGACGACCTGGACG
>CAZBKS010000369.1:0-3165 GCA_964492475.1 uncultured Syntrophomonas sp.
GGAGCAACTATTGGAAACAATAAAGCAGAGACTGGATTTAGTAAGGATTTAGTAAGGATTTAGTAAAGATGTTATGATTTGGGCCGCTTCCCATAGACTTTTCAATAGGCTCCATTATATAATTTAATATAGATTCCGGTGTAAAAAGTAATATTCTTCATATTGAAAACGACCTGAGGGAGTATAAGTCGTACCCGCAACCTTAATAGTGGCCAATGGGATAGTAATACCCGGAGCTTGAAGGTGGGCGTTTCTGCCATGCCCCCCAATGCCTCCTGAATATTTATGTATTCGATGAAGCTTTTTTTAAGGTTTTTGCAGCTGAATCAATCAATAAATATGCATTCTCGGCTACGTAATTGTGCAATAAGTGGAGGACATGACATATGTCAAATTTCAATATTGAAAATATAGATGGATTACTGGTGGAAAGTCCCTATATGGCCTTGGTAATCGTGGATAAAGATGGATATATTACGGTTATGAATCAAATTTTTCTGGATTTACTGGGTTTAAGCAGGGATGAAGCTATTGGCAAATATGTGCTGGAAGTACTGCCCAACTCTGAACTCCCCGAAGTACTAAAAACTGGAAGGATTGATAAAGCCGACATATGGCCTCTAAACGGTAGAGATACTGTAGTGACCCGTTTTCCCATAGTGAAGAACGGAGAAATCATGGGGGCCATAGGGCAGAGTTTTTTCCTGGATATGTCCGGTGCCCGGATTTTGATGCAGAGACTGCAGGAAACCGAGGAAGAATTTCGAGCCTATTCCGAGGCAATGATTGAAAGCCCTTACATGGTTTATGTGAGCGTAAACAAAGAGGGTTATATTACCATGATGAACCAGACCTATCTGGATGAACTGAATCTGGAGAAAAAGGATGTAATAGGAAAGCATATTTTAGAAGTTATACCTGCTTCGCAGCTCCCTGAAGTATTGAAAACCGGGCGGGTAGATAAAGCCGACATCTGGCCCATAAACGGAAGAGATACCATTGTGACCCGCCTGCCTATTATAAAGAATGGGGAAATTATCGGCGCTATTGGCAAGAGCCTCTTCCTGGATGTTTCCGGCGTCAAAATTATGATGCAAAAAATGCAGGAAACTGAAAAAGAATTCCGGGCTCTTTCGGAAGCCTTAATTGAAAGCCCTTACATGGTTTATGTTATTGTGGACAAAGACGGTATTATTACGGCTATGAACCGTACCTACCTGGATATCCTGGGCTTTACCAAAGAAGAAGTAGTAGGCCAGCACATTCTGGATATCACACCTACTTCCGAATTGCCGGTAATCCTGAAAACAGGACGTATTGATGAAGCTGTTATCTGGACTATTAATGGGCGGGACACGATTATGAGCCGCATGCCGGTTATGAAGGAAGGCAAAATAATCGGCGCTATTGCCAAGAGTCTTTTCCTGGATATGTCCGGAGCCAAGATATTTATGCACAAACTCCAGGAAACCGAGAAGGAATTCCGGGCCATCTCCGAGGCTTTGATTGAAAGCCCTTATATGGTTTATGTTATTGTAGACAAGGAAGGTATGATTACCGCCATGAACCCGACTTACCTGGAGCAGCTTGGTTTGGAAAAAAGTCAGGTAGTCGGAAAGCACATTCTGGACATCACACCAAATTCACTGCTGCCAGAAACACTGAGAACCGGTCGCATAGATGAAGCCGATATATATTCTATCAACGGACGCAACACTATAGTTACCCGTCTGCCCATAATTAAGGATGGGGAAATAATAGGAGCTGTCGCCCGGAGTCTGTTTATGGATATGTCCGGGGCTAAAATACTGATGAATAAACTGCAGGAAACTGAAAGAGAATTAAATATATACAAGGAAGAAATTCGCCAGGGTTACCAGGCCCAATGGCAGTTCCAGGATATAATCGGTGAATGTGCTGCCTTTGTTAAGGTTAAATCCGTGGCTGACCAATTAGCTCATACCGTTTCTACCGTGCTTATAACCGGGGAAAGCGGGACGGGTAAAGAATTATTTGCCCATGCCATTCATAACTCCAGCAATCGCAGCAATCATCCCTTTGTTAAAATTAACTGTGCTGCCCTGCCCGAAAACCTTCTGGAATCCGAACTCTTTGGTTATGAAGAAGGTGCTTTTACCGGGGCTCGCAAGGGAGGAAAACATGGCAAGTTTGAACTGGCGATGGGGGGGACGATCTTCCTGGATGAAATTGGTGACATGCCGTTGACTATGCAGACCAAACTCTTGACCGTCCTGCAGGACAGAGTAGTGGAAAGAGTAGGTGGTACCAAGCCTATTTTCGTTAACGTACGAGTTATCGCCGCAACCAACTGCAATCTTGAGCAATTGGTGGCCGAGCAGAAGTTCCGGCAGGATCTTTTTTACCGCCTGAATGTAGTAAGGTTGGACATTCCTCCACTTAAAGAACGCAGCGAAGACATTCCTCTGCTGGTAAATACCCTGATTCGAAAAATAAACAGCAAATTGGGTACCGATATTAAAAAAGTATCCCCAAAAGCCATCAAATTGATGCAGAATTATGACTGGCCCGGCAACATACGCGAACTTGAGAACCTACTGGAGAGAGCTATCAATATGTCTGATATGAATCGGGAAAACTGCATTACCATCAAGCACTTTCCCCTACTGCTGGAGAATACCTATTTTAATGACGAACCATCTGCTATTGATTCCTTAACTCTTCCCGATGCCATTGAACAGCTGGAAAAGCAGTTAATAATACAGTCCCTGGAAAAGACCGGTGGCAACAAAGTGCATACTGCCAAAGCTCTGGGCATTCACACTTCAGCACTATACCGTAAACTGGGCAAATACGGCCTGGACCAACTATAGCTCACTGTTTAACAGCCTTATTGCTGCTGCCCGATATAGCAAATCCGGTCATATTTTAATCAACCAAACATGTCTGTATGACACAAGTGCAGACGAAAATTGTACGGATGAATGCTTAAGACCGCTTGGGTTCGGTCTTACTTTCTCCATATAAGTTAGCTGCTGATGCTTAAAATTGATGGGCTGAAACAAGTTATGTTCCCGCTAAACGAATTTCCTTTATCCCCCTGCGCTAGCCTTAAGCGTTCATCCCCAAGAAGCTATTTTCCTGCTAACTCTCCTATTTTGAGAAATTCCATCAACTGGTATTATT
>CAZBKS010000370.1:0-3152 GCA_964492475.1 uncultured Syntrophomonas sp.
CGCTGAATATCAAACCAAAAGCCAGGCAATAACGTACAGCCAGGTTTGCTCCGGCCGGTCATCCGGATCCCATATCCTCGGCGACCAGGCGGGTGGTAGCGAATTTAATGCCCGAGGTTGAGAAGACTATAGCCAAAAAGTAAATAGCGGTGATTAATTGGAAAAGCCCCATGCCTTCCTGGCCAAGCTTATTGGCAAGGTATACCTGAAACGATATGTTTACAGTGCGTAAAATAAATGAGGTAATGGTCAGAATCAGCAGATTTATAAATATTACCTTTACTCTTTTCAAGGTTTCACCGCTTTAGCATTTACTTAATTAAATCTATGCCAAAGCCATGTATTTATACAAAGACCTACTTAATCTCCGCCATGCTTTTACTGTCATTTAAGCATTGATTACCAGGGAGGTTGTGGCTACCTGAGTTTCGTGTTTTTGAGGAAACGGCACATTGATTTGCGAAACTTATTTTGCCTTATCAACAAACTTTTTATAAAGTACAGGCGTCAATAAAATGTAAAGTGCATAAGATACGTATCTAAAACAAGAGAGAGGAGCCGGTTTGGCGTCAATGAGTAAAAGTTACTTGGAAGAACAAATTGCAGAATACGCGGTTAAATACAAGGAAAATCACTATAGATTGGCGTACAGCTATGTCAGGAACGCGGATGATGCTCTGGATATTGTCCAGGAATCTGTGTATAAAGCAATTGCCTCCAGGGGTTCCTTGAAAAAACCGGAGTATATAAAAACCTGGTTTTACCGGATCGTCGTTAATACTTCCCTGGATTTTTTGCGCAAGCGAAAGCGGCGGGCTATTGTTGATGAGGATGCCCTGGCAAATTTGAACTTGGCCACGGTTGACGAATATGAAAACTTTGATTTGCAAAAGGCATTGGAAAATTTACCGGATATGTACCGCAGTGTAGTAATATTAAGGTATTTTGAAGACTTGAAAATTGAGGAAATTGCTGAAGTTCTTAGTGAGAATGTCAATACAGTAAAAACCCGTTTATACAAAGCCCTTGAAAAACTGCGCATAAAGCTAAGCGCTTACGAGGAGGTTTAATATGAAACATACAGGCTTGGAGGATCTCAAAAAAAAGTATCTGGAAACCCCCATTCCGGACGAATTAGATTTTTTAGTGAAAAATGCTTTAAAAGAGCGGAAGATATATGAGATGAATAGGAAAAAGTTTTTCAGGAAGGCAAGTGCAGTTGCGGCTTCAATAGCTGTGTCCATAGCCTTGCTTATAACAGGGATCAACAGCAGCACCGCTTTTGCTTCCACCCTGGCAAAAGTACCGGTTATAGGCGGCATGGTGAAAGTACTGACTTTTAGGGAATATACTGTTGATGAAGATCATTTCAAGGCAGACATTAAGGTTCCTTCCATTCAAGGTTTGGAAGATAAAGATCTGGAAAATAGCTTGAATGAAAAATATCTGGCGGAAAATAAAAAACTATATGAAGAATTTATGCTGGAAATGGAAGATATGAAGAAAAACGGAGCCGGCAATTTCGCGGTAGACAGCGGCTATATCGTAAAAACCGATACGGATAAGCTTTTGTCCATAGGGCGCTATACTGTAATTATCAAAGCCTCGGGTGCAGAAAAGCTTAAATATGATACCATAGACAAAGAAAATGAGCTTTTGATAACTCTGCCCAGCTTGTTTAAAGATGATAGCTATGTAGACATCATAAGTGAGAATATTAAGTCACAAATGAGAGAGCAGATGCAAGCAGATGAAGGAAAAATTTATTGGGTTGCGATCGAAGGTCAGGATGAACCTATCGAGACTTATGATAAAATCTCGGCGGAGCAAAATTTCTATATCAGTGCAGAAGGAAAACTGGTAATATCCTTTGACGAATATGAAGTCGGCCCCGGTTGTATGGGAATACAGGAATTCACTGTTCCCACAGAAGTCATCGCTGATATTTTAGTGAGCAATGAGTATATAAAATAAGGCCGACAAAGGGACGTTTTTTTTGTTGGCTTCTTTTTCGAATAGGCCGACAAAGGGACGTTCTTTTTGTTGGCTTCTTTTTCGAATATGTATATTGACACAAGCGGACGTGTTTTTCTTTTCTGTAAGCTCTGTACTGCTAAATATAGTGCTCGTACCGTATCAGCCTGCTGGTATGGACTGGAATCTGGTGGAATTTCACCCGTATAAGGGGCAATTCCATAGCTGGAGAGCAACCCGAGTGCTCATAAAGTTTGGCCAGGAGAGCAGGGAGACATCGATCTCCCTGTTCTATTTTCTCCTGGTAAAATCGTTAAACTCAAGACCCTATTTAAATCCAGGGCCCCACGCCCTCTTGTTAGATTTTTGCGCCGCACTCCGGACAAAATTTGTTCCCGGGGCTAATTTTGCTGCCACAGGATGGGCATTGATCTTTTGCTTTCAGCTGGGCACCACATTCAGGACAGAATTTTGAATTGCTAGCCAAGGGAGCCTCACAATTCGGGCAGGTAGCCACAATCCCTTCCCGCCATACTTCGGCACCCAATTTCTTGTCTTCTTCGGCCATCGCCGCATGGGCCCATACTTCTTCAACCGACTTATTGGCCTGGGCTGCTGCCATTTCTACGCCCAGATCCGGTGCGCATTCCTTGCAAAGACCCTTCTTGTTATTCCAGCATCCTTTTCTGCATACCCAGGACTGGCAACGCGGACATTGTATAAAATCCGAACGCAGTTCCTGGCAGGCTTCTTCAAAAGCTTCGTCATGTGCTTTTTCCCAGGTAGCTGAGCGTACTCTTTCCCCCATATCAGCAGCGCTGTTCATAATTCCGCCGAAAAGACTACCGGCCGCATCCAATATACCTGAAACCCGACCGGTTACCGAAGGTTTAAAGCGGGTGCGAAATCCACTCCCGCACCGATCACAAAAAAATTCAAACTGAAATCCCTCGTTGGTGCTTAAGTCACTATAATTTCTTACAAATTCAATCTTGCTGCTCAATATTATACCTCCTTGACTCCGAACAAATGTTTAAACCAATTTTACCAAAACAATGTATTTCAGACTATAGATATAATTAATGATGTTTTTTATGTTGATATTCATTTGAAAAGAAAAGATACATAATACATTTTCCTGGAAGAATATTTAACTATATACATGCTTCTCGTAAAAT
>CAZBKS010000371.1:0-1110 GCA_964492475.1 uncultured Syntrophomonas sp.
CTCCTATACGGGTTACTGTGAGAGTTATAGCGGCCACTAATAGAAAATTGGCGGATATGATCGAAAGCGGTGTTTTCAGGGAAGATTTATATTACCGTTTAAATGTGGTTAGATTGGATATACCGCCCTTAAGGAAAAGATCGGGAGACATTCCGCTGCTTTGCCAGCATACCATGTCCAGACTAAACTGTCGTTTGACTACCGGAATCAAAGAAATTTCAGTCAGTGCCCTGGAGATGCTGAGCAGTTATTCGTGGCCTGGGAACGTTCGGGAACTGGAAAATGTACTGGAAAGGGCTATGATTCTGGCCGACATGGAGAAAACAGAACTATTGGACGTCAGGCATTTTATGTTTATACAAAAACGTCTAAATCTCAACCGCACCTCCCAGGAAAAACAGAACTTAAAAACTGCGGTCAGGGAGTTCGAACGAGACATCATTGAGAAGGCCCTGCAGGATGCTGATGATGACCGGGTTAGAACGGCTGAATTACTGGGCATTGATTTATCTACCCTGTACAGGAAATTAAAGAAATATGGTTTTCCTGCCTAAATCATGGGGTCAGGCCCTAACTTACCAAAATACTAACTTATGTATAGTTTTTAGGCGCATAAGTTAGTAAGTTGGTGCCTGACCCCATAGCTATGTCAAGAAAAATTAATATTTTGTTGAAAATTTCTTTATTATTCTATGTTAGTATTTATCCCACAGGTGATCATAAATTGTACCTTCAAATTGAGGCAGGTTAAATACCTGTCTATTTTTTTCGGGGCAACCAATTATTAAGAAATCTTTATATAATCTTGACACTGCTTTGAAATGACTGGGGCATAATATTTAACGTGAAAGAAAGGAGGTCTACGAATGTTAAAAAGCAAGTATTTCAAGTTGGGGGCAATTGCAGTAATAGGAGCCCTGATGCTGGGAATAGCTGGTATAGCCTTGCCGGTCATGGCAGATGCTGACAGCACAATGGCTGATAAAGATTATCCTGGACCGCACCGGGGTCCAGGCGTTGGGTTGAATGAAGCCCTGGAAAACGGAGACATTTCTCAGGCGGAATATGATGCCATGAAAGCCATACAGGAAAAGATGGCCGAACTGAAGG
>CAZBKS010000371.1:1210-3145 GCA_964492475.1 uncultured Syntrophomonas sp.
AGGAAGTCCAGGAAGAAGTACTGGATGAACTGCTGGCTGACGGGACTATTACTCAAGAAATTTACGATAAGTTGATAGCTGGTCACGAAGGAATGGGTAAGGGCGGTCCTCGCGGGGAAATGCCTGGCATGGGGCTGGATAAGGCCCTGGAAAATGGGGATATAACCCAGGCGGAATATGATGCCATGAAAGCCATACAGGAAAAGATGGCCGAACTGAAGGACGACTTTGCAGACCTTAGTGCCGAGGAAAGACAGGCGGCGATGAAGGAAGTCCAGGAAGAAGTACTGGATGAACTGCTGGCTGACGGGACTATTACTCAGGAAATTTACGATAAGATGATAGCGGGTCCGGATAAGCGACCGAATTGTGCTGAGGGCAAAGGATTTTCCGGCGGTGGCCATGATGACTTCAGAGGATTTCCGGCTGAATAGCTGTACTTCAATTGATAGACATGTATTGAATAAATACATGTTTCAATATACCTTCTTCTCTTGGACAGGTTACACAACCTGTCCTTCTTAAATTTCTGGATCATTAGACCATGGGAGAGTAAAATCACCTGTGTAATGTTCCCATAATAAAATTGACAAGAAATCTTCACATTTAGTTCGAATTATATTGATGATTTACTGTTAATATTTGTTAAAGGTTGATGGGATGTCATTCATTGCTTCCTTTGGGAGACTTAATTATGCGAGCAGTATGTAATGATGCAGGATAATAATCTTATAGTGATGAATAATATCAACAAAAGTTACCAAACGGGCAATTAATATCCCGGAGAATGTCTAAATGGGTAGGTGTAGAAGGGCGGGCAAGGACATACTGTAATATTTACGACCCATGACCTAGAAGTTTCACGTATGGTCAAAAGAGTTTTCTGGATGATTGTCGATAAAATAAATTTGGAGGAATCTTATGAGTTATCTGCTGCTGGTAGTGGAAGATGAGGAACAATTGAGGAAGATGATCTGTGAACATTTTACTTCTGAAGGTTACGCGACGATTGAGGCTGGTAATGGCGAAGAAGCACTGGTGTTGTGGGAGAAACGACGTCCAGACCTGGTTATTCTGGACATTATGCTTCCTGCCAGATCCGGGCTTGAGGTCTTAAAAGAGATCCGGACAGTAGACAGTACTCCGGTAATAATGCTTACTGCCCGGGTAGAAGAGATTGACAAGCTGCTGGGATTGGAGATGGGGGCTGATGATTATATTACCAAACCCTTTTCACCTCGTGAGTTGAGCGCCCGGGTCAAAGCTGTCATGAGGCGCAGCAACAACAGCCTAACCGACAAACACATTCTATCCCTGGGCAGTTTGAAAGTAGACATACACCGCATGGAGGCATATTCCAACGGCCATTTAATAAGCTTAACCGGTACTGAGTTTAGGATTTTGCTGATATTTATCGAAAACCCGGGTCAGGTTTTTTCCCGGCTGCAGATTTTGGAAAGAATATACGGCGATATTTATGAAGGATACGAACGCACTATAGATACTCACATCAATAATTTGCGCCGTAAAATGGAGGCGGCATCTGTTACTGATACACTGATTAAAACCGTATATGGGGTAGGTTATAAACTGGTTGAGGAAGGAAAATAGGATGAACAAAACGGGTATTACCAGCCGCATTACTATTGTTATAATCCTGGTGGCGGTGCTTTCAGCCGGATTAACCGGTTTGCTGGCCTACATAATTACCAAGCAGCAATTCAGCCGGTATGTTGACCTGGGTACAGCTTCCATGGGGGAACATTTTACTGCAGAAGTAGGCGAATTTTATGAGCGCAACGGCAATCTGACCGGGCTGCAGCAGTATATGCAAAGTTTGTCTTATTTTCATGAAGATAGAAAAGCATTTGGAGGCTTTGGGGATCGTAAACCTTACTGGGCTGATGAGGTGGTTATTATTGATGCAGCCCAAAC
>CAZBKS010000372.1:0-3128 GCA_964492475.1 uncultured Syntrophomonas sp.
TACCCCATGGCGAAGCGGGTAAAGTGGTTGCAGTTAAGCGTTTTTCCCGGGATAAAGGTGATGAATTACCACCTGGCGTTAACCAGCTGGTTAGAGTCTATATAGCTCAGAAGAGGAAAATATCCGAAGGCGATAAGATGGCCGGAAGGCATGGTAACAAAGGGGTTATTTCCAGGATTTTACCCGAAGAAGATATGCCCTTCCTGGAAGATGGAACTCCAGTTGAAATAGTCTTGAATCCGCTGGGGGTACCATCCCGGATGAATATCGGACAAATTCTGGAATGCCACATGGGCTGGGCTGCCAAAAAGCTGGGATTGAAAATCGCTACTCCGGTTTTCGATGGTGCTTCAGAAGAAGACATATTTGAGGCACTGCGAAAAGCAGGACTACCTGAAAGCGGTAAAATGGTACTTCTTGATGGCAGAACCGGGGAACGTTTTGACCAGGAGATAACGGTGGGATATGTATATATGCTTAAACTGGCTCATCTGGTAGATGATAAGATACATGCCAGATCTATTGGGCCATATTCTCTGGTTACGCAGCAGCCCTTGGGTGGCAAGGCTCAGTTTGGAGGCCAGAGATTTGGAGAAATGGAAGTTTGGGCATTGGAAGCCTATGGAGCAGCTTATACTCTGCAGGAAATACTTACTGTGAAATCAGATGACGTAGTAGGCAGATTAAAAACCTATGAATCTATAGTTAAGGGAGAAAATATTCCCGAACCCGGTGTACCGGAAGGATTTAAGGTGCTGATTAAGGAACTGCAAAGCTTATCATTAGATGTACGGATTTTATCCGAGGATGATAAGGAGATTCAGATAAAAGATGCCGATTATGAAATTAATGAAAAGGAAAAAGCCAAAGAATTGGGTATAGAATTAAATGAACCGGCTATAATCAGAACACCTGATATAAACGACGAAATAGAAACAGACCACGCGGAAGAAGAGGAACTGCTGGAGATAGATGATGATCCCGATTTAATTGCTGAGATAGATAACGAAGAACCTAACGTTGATAGCTAAAGGAATAGAATCAGTTTAGATCGAGACCTGCTTACAGATGGTATGGGTAATTTACCAATCTTCTTGAAGGGAGAGAATAGGTTGTTAGATGTTAATAATTTTGACAGAATTAAAATATCCCTGGCTTCTCCGGAGCAGATACGTTCATGGAGTAGTGGAGAAGTAAAAAAACCCGAAACTATAAACTATCGCACCTTGCGGCCGGAAAAGGAAGGGCTGTTTTGCGAGAAAATATTTGGCCCGGTAAAAGATTGGGAGTGTCATTGCGGCAAGTACAAAAGAGTACGTCATAGAGGCATAGTGTGTGACCGTTGCGGAGTTGAAGTAACCACCTCAAAAGTAAGACGTGAAAGAATGGGGCACATAGAGTTAGCTGCTCCAGTCTGCCATATCTGGTACTTAAAAGGAATTCCAAGCCGGATGGGTTTACTCCTGGATATGTCTCCCAAGGTGCTGGAAAAAGTTATTTATTTCGTAAATTACATCGTTATAGACACCGGTGATACCCCGCTGCTCAAAAAACAGCTGTTAAATGAGAGAGAATACAGAGAAAACCGGGATAGATATGGAGATTCGTTCCAGGCTGGAATCGGTGCGGAAGCGGTAAAGATGCTGCTTACTGGCCTGGATCTGGAAAACATGGCCCTGGAATTAAAAGAAGAGATTGGCAGCAGCACGGGACAGAGAAAAAGCCGGGCCATTAAAAGATTGGAAGTAGTAGAGGCATTTAGATTATCGGGTAATAATCCGCAGTGGATGATTATGGACGTTTTACCGGTAATACCGCCTGAACTAAGGCCGATGGTACAGTTGGATGGAGGCAGGTTTGCCACTTCGGACCTGAATGATCTCTATCGCAGGGTAATTAACCGTAATAATCGGCTGAAAAGACTGCTGGATCTGGGAGCCCCGGATATTATAGTTCGGAATGAAAAGAGAATGCTGCAGGAAGCGGTAGACGCGCTGGTTGACAATGGCAGAAGAGGTCGACCGGTTACCGGTCCGGGAAATCGCCCCCTCAAATCTTTAAGCGATATGCTAAAGGGAAAACAGGGACGGTTCAGGCAAAACCTGTTAGGCAAAAGGGTCGATTATTCAGGCCGATCAGTAATTGTAGTAGGACCCAACCTGAAAATGCACCAGTGTGGACTTCCTAAAGAGATGGCCCTGGAGTTGTTCAAACCATTTGTAATGAAGAAACTGGTGGACCGGGGTATTTCTTCCAATATAAAGAGTGCCAAGAAGATGGTAGAAAGAGGCCGGGAAGAAGTCTGGGACATACTGGATGACGTTATCAAAGAACACCCGGTATTATTAAACCGGGCTCCCACTTTGCATAGGTTAGGAATACAGGCTTTTGAACCGGTGCTGGTTGAAGGACGCGCCTTACAGCTGCATCCTCTGGTTTGTACTGCATATAATGCTGACTTTGACGGAGATCAGATGGCAGTACACGTACCGCTGTCGGCTGAAGCACAAACCGAGGCCAGACTGCTCATGTTGGCCAGCAATAACATATTAAATCCCAAGGATGGAAAGCCCGTATGTACTCCAACTCAGGATATGGTTATCGGTATGTACTATTTAACTTATATGAGTGAGGCTGACCAGAATATTGAGCATCCCCATGCGTTTAGCACAGCCAATGAGGCTCAAATGGCATATGAATTAGGTCATATCACCCTTCATGAAAAAATATTAGTCAAAGTAAATATAAAAGAAAACGATGAGATGGTAAGCAAATTAATTGAAACATCTACCGGCCGGACGATATTTAATGAGGTGATACCGGATAGCCTGGGTTATTACAACGAAGTTATTGACAAAAAGAAACTGGGCAACATAGTATACGATTGTTACAGATCCGAAGGCAATGCTACTACTGCTGAAATGCTGGATGGCATGAAGAGAATTGGATACAAATACAGCACCAGAGCCGGGATAAGCGTTGGAGTTACTGAATTTGAGCCGCCAGTAGAGAAGGCCCAGATACTAAAAGAAGCCGATATTATGGTTGATGGAATCGAGGCCGACTTCCAGATCGGGTTAATTACCGAGGATGAGCGTCATGCCCAGGTGGTGGATATCTGGAATCAG
>CAZBKS010000373.1:0-3096 GCA_964492475.1 uncultured Syntrophomonas sp.
TGGCCCCCTTTGTACCTGTATATTTTCTACCCTGGTAATTAACATAGCGATATATTTTAGCTCCAGTTTCTGGAGACAGCGTATTCACGGTGACAGTTAAATGGCTCACCCCATGGTCAATAATGCTGGGGGCTAAAGCGGGCAGTTTCAAACCATTAGTGGACATGCACAACAAGACATCCGGGTCTTCTTGACGAATCAGGCGAATAGTCTCGCTGCTTAATTCCCAGTCTGCCAGTGGATCTCCCGGGCCGGCTATACCTACTACGCTTAAATTTCCAAGCTGTTCTTTATAATATAAATAGCATTTTAAAGCTTCCTGCGGGCTTGTTATTTCACTGGTAACTCCCGGACGGCTTTCATTCAAGCAGTCATATTTCCGGTTGCAGTAATTGCAGCTTATATTGCAGCGTTTGGCCACCGGCAGATGTATCCTGGCATTTGTATGGGAAGCTTCTCTGTTAAAGCAGGGATGTTTTAAGTTCATATTCTTAATATCTATCATAATATTCCTCCAGATTTAGCAGTCATTACCAGCAGCAGACGGGTATTTGTACAAACTCTGGTACATATCCTCGCGATAGCTGCTCAATTTTTCGGCCAGCAGGGTGTTGGTTATCCGATCCATAAGCATCATGGTTCCGTTATAACCTACTGACAGGATGCGCTGACCACCTATTCGGTCATGAACAGGAAATCCAATTCTAACTAAAGGTATACCCGCCTGTTCACTGATAAAACGTCCATCAGAATTTCCAACCGCCAGATTAATTTTTCTGTTTGCACAATGATCCTGGATGCTTACAAAATCACTATCCAGCAGAATAATAGCTTTCTCATCACAGTCAGCAGTCAAAGACTGCAGTGCCTGCTTAATAGCATGATTCTTGCTGCCGGTGGCCAGAACCGAAGGCATAATTCCATTTTCCATCATAATATGGGCAATGCCGTATAATACTTCAGGCTCTGCAAAAACTGCAGCCCGGCCTGCCCCATTATATTTATGGGAATCCACCATTGCATCCAGAAGCCTCCCTCTTTCCTTCTTTATAACCTCAGGAACCGCCTTGCTGCTCAACTTCTTCAATACCCTGAGCAGTTCATCGCAGGCTTCAATTCCCATAGGCAAGGGCAGACGGTATAAAGGTACTCCATATTCAGACTCCAGGTATTTTCCCGGTGACAGCTCATCTTCCAGCAGCGATATAAACTCTATGGTAGCTCTGGCGCCTGGCATAGTCTCAATTTCTGCCAGAGGAGTTCCCCCGGCCGGTATGCGGCGATAAGGATTGGTATATGGAGCATCCAGAGTGTCTGATATGTCAGGAAGCAGAGTATATTTTATCTCCATCAATTCCAATATCCGCTTTATTTCCCGTATATCGGCCGGGCTGATATGGGGAACAATAACATTAATACGATCATGTTTTTCAGTCTCTTTGCTAATCTGTACTACAATACTGTATAGAGCCTGAAGGTAGCCTTCATAATGACCGCCTCCGTATCCTGGAGTAGACACGGGAATCAACTTGGTTTTGAATCCTTCGCCTTTTTCTTTAGCAAATGCTGAAGCTGTGCGCCCTAAATCCTCGCCAATGGTTTCAGCCAGACAGGTGCTTAGAATTCCTACCAATTCCGGTTTATACAGATGAATAACATTTTCCAGTCCCTTTTTGAGATTGCCTTCTCCTCCATAAATGGTCCCCTGTTCTGTTATAGAACTTGAAGCTACATCAATCGGCTCATTAAAATGCTCGGCCATATGTCTGCGCATATAAGTTGCACATCCCTGTGATCCATGTATTATTATCATGGCATTCTCAATACCTTTAAAAGGAACAATGGCCCCCATGGGCATACACATATTGCAGGGATTTTCGGTTACATTGCGAACTCGATTTTGTTTTGTCATTACGAACACCTCCCATCCCAATTAATTTTCTATTCCATCTAAATTCAAATATCTCCATACTGGGGAGCAAACAGTTGCATATACTTCCTGAGCAAAGTTGGCGGCGCCTATAAAACCGCTTAAGGGGTGCTTGCGTTCATGGTTATGATCAATAAAGGCAATGCCCAGTTTAAAGGCCAGCGGTCGTTCCTTAACCCCGCCTACCAACAGATCAGCTCCCTGTTCCAGCATGAATGTTTCCAACTCGGAAGGGTTGGCATCATCCAGAACTACAGTGCCATCCTCCACCATCTGGTGAATCGTATTATATTCCTCTTCCCGGCCGGTCTGGGTACCTACCATAACTACCTCCATACCCAATTCACGGAACTGTTTAATCAACGATATAGCTTTAAATCCTCCCCCCACAAAAATTGCAGCTTTTTTGCCCTGAAGCCTGGCACGGCAGCCTTCAACCACCGGAGCGTATAATTCATATTCTCGTTTGATTAACGCTTCAGCCCTGGCTGAAATAAAATAGTTATCAAAAAAGCTGCTGATTCTGCGTAAAGAATCCATAGTATCCTCCAGACCAAGAAAGGAAATATTCATACAGGGAATACCGTATATCTGTTCCATTTTCTTTCCCATATATCCCATGGAACCGGCGCATTGTACGATATTCAGGGAGGCAGACGGAGCCTCCAAGAGGGTATCATAGGTCGAATCGCCAGTAATAGCAACATTTACATGTATTCCTATTTCGTTTAAATAACTTTTAATTATCCAGGCTTCCCCTGCTAAATTAAAATCACCCAAATAGTTAAGACAATTATCTTTTTTGGGAACTGCCTCCTCGGAAGCTATCATTCTCAGCAGCACATCACAGGCAGCCCGGTAACCATCTGATTTATTCCCCGAAAACCCGGCAGATTCAACCGGTATAATTTCAATATTATGGCGGAGAGAAGCAGCTTTGCAGACTGCCCCCAGATCATCGCCGATAACTCCTACAATACAGGTGGCATACACCAGCAGGAGCGGAGGATGGTAGCGTTCCACCAGTTCGTCAATACAGCGGGCTAACTTTTTCTCTCCTCCAAAAATAATATCTTCTTCCCTAAGATCAGTAGAATAGCTGTAGCGATACAATTCGGAACCACTGCTCAAGCTGCCTCTGATATCCCAGGTATAACTGGCACAGC
>CAZBKS010000374.1:0-3064 GCA_964492475.1 uncultured Syntrophomonas sp.
CATTTATTGACCAGATGGCTTCCATGCTGAGGACAGATGCGGCCGGATTAAATGATATGGCACGGCATTACAATACCATATATCCAATTGCTGCACGATGTGGTGTATTCGCCAAAACCGATATTCAGCCTTTATTAAATGAAGGAGCATCCAAAAACGATATAGCTGCTTCCATTTTTCAAGCAGTGGTTAATCAGACCATTGGGGGTCTGGCCTGCGGCAAATCTATCCGCGGGCATGTAGCATTTCTAGGCGGACCTTTATATTTTTTGTCTGAACTCAGAGTCAGATTCATGGAAACTTTGAAACTGGACCAGGAGCATGCCATATTTCCCAACAATGCCCAGTACTACGTTGCTATTGGCGCAGCATTGGCATCCTGGGCCGAGGAAACAGTGAATCTCGATAAGCTTTTGTATAAGCTGCATAATTTGGGTGATATTCAAACAGAAGATGTACGCCGGTTGCCCCCATTGTTTGCCAACGGTGATGAACTGCGTGAATTTAAAGCCCGACACCAGACCCATGCAATGGAACGGGGAAATATAACTGATTTCCAGGGCGACTGTTTCCTGGGTATAGATGCTGGCTCAACTACTACTAAAGCTGCTTTGATAGATAGTCATGGCAAGCTGCTCTATTCATATTATGCCAGTAATGAGGGCAGTCCCTTGACCAGCACTTTGAATCTTTTACACGATTTATATGATAAACTGCCCCAGGAAGCTGTCATTAGAAATTCCTCGGTAACCGGTTATGGGGAAAGCTTAATCAAATCTGCATTTTCAGTGGACCTGGGTGAGGTTGAAACTATGGCTCATTATCGCGCTGCGCAGCATTTTCTGCCCGGGGTGGAGTTTATTCTGGATATCGGTGGGCAGGATATGAAATGCCTAAAAATAAAAAACGGTACTATTGACAGTATCATTTTAAACGAAGCGTGCTCCTCTGGATGTGGTTCTTTCATTGAAACTTTTGCTCAATCCTTGAATATGAGCGTAGAAGAATTCGCTGAAAATGCCCTATTGGCGGAGCATCCAGTTGACCTGGGCACCAGGTGTACGGTTTTTATGAATTCTATGGTTAAACAGGCCCAAAAAGAGGGTGCCACCATAGGTGATATTTCAGCCGGCCTCTCTTATTCAGTCATTAAAAACGCTCTGTTTAAGGTAATTAAATTAAGAAATACTGATCAACTGGGAGATAAAATAGTGGTTCAGGGGGGAACTTTTTATAATGACGCGATCCTGAAAAGCTTTGAGAATATCGTAGGCCGCAAAGTGATACGACCGGATATAGCAGGGATAATGGGAGCATTTGGAGCAGCCCTGATCGCTTGTGAAAAATACCTGTCCGGCCATGATAGTAAGCTTATTAAAATGCCTGCTCTTGATAACTTTAGCTATAGCAGCTCCATGTCCAGATGCGGAGGCTGTCTGAATAACTGTCTGCTTACCATCAATACCTTTAACGATGGCAGAGAGTTCATATCCGGTAATCGCTGTGAAAAAGGAGCCGGTATGGAAAAGAAAGCCAGTAATTTACCGGACCTTTATGAATATAAGTTAAGGCGGCTGAGCAGCTATATACCTCTTAAGCAGAAAGAAGCATACCGGGGAACCATTGGAATTCCTATGGTGCTCAATATGTATGAGAATTACCCTTTCTGGTTTACTTTTTTCACCCGACTGGGTTTCAGGGTGGAGAGATCTCCCCGCTCATCGAAGAAAATCTATGAATTGGGCTTGGAAACCATACCTTCGGAATCGGTTTGTTATCCTGGCAAAATGGTGCATGGGCATATTATGGCTCTGGTTAACCGCGGAGTAAAAACCATATTTCATCCCAGCATAATATATGAGAAAAAGGAATTTGAAGATGCGTCCAATCACTTTAACTGCCCAATAGTAATTTCGTATCCGGAAGTTATTAAAAATAACATGGATATTTTGAGGGATAAGGATATTAAGTATATAAATCCTTTTCTTCCCTATGAAAATAAAAAGCGCCTGATCCAGAGACTCTACGAAGAATTGGTGGATTATGCCATATCCAAGAAGGAAATTGCCGCAGCGGTTGAAGCAGCCTGGAAAGAAGAAGATGAAGCACGGCATGATATTAGGAAAAAGGGGGAAGAAACCCTTAGATATCTGGAAGTAACTGCTCAGAAGGGAATTGTACTGGCTGGCCGCCCCTATCATATTGATCCTGAAATCAACCACGGTATTCCTGGCTTGATTAATTCCATGGGCTTTGCCGTGTTGACCGAAGACTCCATATCTCATTTAGGTAGAGTTAACCGACCCATGCGGGTGGTGGATCAATGGATGTATCATTCCAGACTGTATGCAGCCGCCAGTTATGTTACGACCAGAGATGATCTGGAATTAATACAGCTTAATTCCTTCGGCTGTGGTTTGGATGCCGTAACTACTGATCAGGTTGAGGAAATTCTGGAATCAGCCGGGAAAATATATACCTGCTTGAAGATAGATGAGGGAAGCAACCTGGGATCAGTAAAAATTAGAATCAGATCGCTGGTGGCCGCTATGGAAGAACGTTCTAAATCCGGTATTAAACCGTCTTTTCACCCAGCAGTTCAGAACAGAATACCATTTACGGAAGGAATGCGCAGCAGTCACACCATAATATGCCCGCAGATGTCACCTATTCATTTCGAGCTTGCGCATGATATCTTTGCATCGGAAGGGTACAATATAGAAGTATTGCCATCTGTAGACAAAAATGCAGTTGATGAGGGACTTAAATACGTGAACAATGATGCCTGCTATCCATCCATATTAGTGGTGGGGCAGCTTATATCAGCCTTGAAATCCGGTAGATATGATCTGGGAAACACCTCGGTGATAATATCCCAGACCGGTGGCGGATGCAGAGCAACCAATTATATTGCTTTTTTGCGCAAGGCTATGAAGGAAGCAGGCCTGGAAAATATTCCGGTTATTTCCGCCAATATTACCGGTCTTGAGGCCAACCCTGGATTTAAAATAACCCCAGGACTATTTAAAAAGGTGACCATGGGTATAATCTATGGCGACCTGCT
>CAZBKS010000375.1:0-3063 GCA_964492475.1 uncultured Syntrophomonas sp.
CCTTGTCATCCGCCCATTCCACTTCTATGGTCCTCTCCTTCTCGTTCATTAAGTAATTGAGCATATTCGGGCAATCCCGGCGATGCACAGATACCCCTCGGCCCCTGGTTATATACCCTAAAACACTGTCTCCGGGGAGAGGATTACAGCATCTGGCCAGTCTTATGGCTACATCATCAACGCCTTTGATACGCAGTGCAGTTGCATCCCGCTCATGCTGTACGCCAGTGCTGTGGATAGGCAGGTTGGCTATGTCTTCCACCTGGGCATCGTGAAAATACAGTTCCTTCTGCTTGTTTATGACTTGATTAACGGTGATGGTGCCATCTCCAACTGCCGCAAACAGATCGTCAATGTTGATTAAACTGAAGCGTTTAGTCACCTCGATAAGTCTGTCTTCTTTAAGCAGCTCTTTGGGTGAGAGATGCCTTTTTTTCATCTCCATTTCCAATAAATCATGTCCCTTAAGGATATTGGACTGTCGTTGTTCCTTTTTGAACCACTGTTTTATCCTGTTTCTCGCCGAAGATGTTTTGATAAAGTTTAACCAGTCATGGGAAGGTCCCAGGGAGTTTTTGGAGGTTATTATTTCAACTATATCACCGTTGCTCAACTGATAATCCAAAGGTACAATCCGGCCGTTGACCCTGGCACCGGTGCAGCGGTGCCCAACCTCGGTATGAACCCGATAGGCAAAATCCACCGGGCAGGCTCCTTTCGGAAGTTCATACACGTCGCTTTTAGGAGTAAATACGTATACCGTATCATCAAACAAATCTATCTTCAAAGACTCCATGAATTCACCAGTGTCGTTGATGTCCTGTTGCCATTCCAGAATGCTTCGCAGCCAGGCCAGCTTTTTATCCAGTTTCTTTTCTGCTGTACTCTCGCCTTCCTTATATCTCCAGTGGGCCGCTATGCCAAATTCAGCGGTTTTGTGCATTTCCCAGGTACGAACCTGTACCTCAAAGGGCTCACCGCCTTTCCCAATAACAGTGGTGTGAAGGGATTGATACATATTGGGTTTGGGGGTGGCAATATAATCTTTAAAACGTCCTGGCAGCGGAGTCCACATGGTGTGTATAACTCCCAGCACTCCGTAACAAACCCATATATCATCTACAACTACCCGAATAGCAATTTTATCATATATTTCATCTACATCTTTATTCTGCTTGATCATCTTCTTATAAATACTATATATATTCTTGGGGCGCCCCTTTATCTCGGCTTGTATACCGGCTTTATCAAGCCCTTCCCGCAGCTGCTGGATCAAGTCATTCACATATTCTTCTCTTTCTCGTCTTTTCTTTTTCAGACGACTGGCGACTTCCCGGTACATATCATTATTAAGGTAAGCAAAAGCCAGATCTTCCAATTCCCATTTAAACTTAAATATACCCAGCCGGTGGGCCAGGGGCGCAAATATTTCCATAGTCTCCCGGGCTATCTCCATCTGTTTGCGGTCGCTCTGGTAATTTAAAGTCCGCATATTATGCATTCGGTCAGCCAGTTTTATCAGCAAGACTCTTATGTCTTTGGCCATGGCCATAAACATCTTGCGCAAATTTTCAGCCTGGGCATCTTCTCTGGATTTAAAATTTATACGGCTGAGTTTGGTTACTCCGTCAACCAGCAGTGCGATCTCCTCACCAAACATGCCCAGTATATCATTATAGGTATAGCTGGTATCCTCTACCACATCATGCAGAAGCGCAGCACATATTGAAGCGGTATCCATTTCGATATCAGCCAGTATAAGTGCCACTTCCAGCGGATGAGTTATATAAGGATCTCCCGATATCCTTTTTTGTCCTTCATGTGCTTCATGAGCAAGATCAAAGGCTTTGATGATCAATTCTGTATTGGCTCCGGGGTCATAGCTCAGTACACAATCCAGCAAAGGCCGAACCTCTACATACATAATTATCACCCTAAAAGAATTTTATTTAAATCGTCAACTAATTTAACAAAAGATTGTTTTTCATGCTTTCCCTCCAGGTAATAAGGTGATCTGCTAATAGACAACTGCTGTTTTTCTACACTATTAAACTTTATTTCAATAATACTACCCTTTTTATTAATTTGACACAAGCCAAGATCAACCAGAATATACAGTACCGGGAACATATCAAAAGCTGAAAATTCTTTGCCGACATATTTCCCTATCAACAATGCCAGATCTGTAATTTCCATATCAATCGGATTCCGGCCCGAGCTTTGGAAGCATTCTAATACGGTCTTAAGAATTTCTGGTTCCGGGTACATTCTGCTCAGGTAATTACGGTTCAATCTGATATCTCTGGAAGCAAACAGTACCCCAACAGTTGAGCAGTCCTCCTTCACCTGTTCCAGCACGAATCTGGCTTCATAATAGCTAAAGGGGGCATCTGCAAACAATACTCGATCGAATTTTAAATCATAGGTATTACACCCGCTATACGCCCCATCAGTTATCAGCGCACTGCTCGTGGTTTGCCAGAATTCCTGCCTTATTTTCCGGCGCTCATTTATGTCGCCCAGACCTGCTTCGATTTTACATCCCGGAAATTGTTTAACTATGTTCTTTAGAGTTTTTTTTCGATTGGCATAGATGAGGGTTCTTCCCGGATAATCGCTGTTAACAGGTAATACTATCCATTCTGTATTTTTGATGCTCTCCTCTATGGTCTCGATTTCCAAACTCCTTATATAGTACAGTAAATTCTTATCAATGGTATCCGGCCAAGCCTGTATCAGCAACCTAAGCTTGCCGGGCAGGGCTTTATTATCCAAAAAATAGCTCAAATAGGGAACAGAAATAACATAAATTTTATTCTTCCCTTTAATAAATTCGTCTTCATACATTTTTCTTTTGGCGATCGGCAGTTTACCATGCAGTTCAGCTATGATATCCGGCCGGAAAAAACTCTGCAAAACATTTACATGTCTTATAAGACTCCTATAAGTAGGACATATAAACAATACCGGCCTGCTTTCATCTATTTCCTGCAAACATTTTTCGACCGCCCTTATTAATCCGGAACTGAAGCTGTTGCTTTTTGGAAACACATCCGGTCGATA
>CAZBKS010000376.1:0-3054 GCA_964492475.1 uncultured Syntrophomonas sp.
CAGAATCAGCCAAGATAGACGGCTGTATAAGATTGGTTATAATAGGTGATCCAGACAAGAAAGTGGCAAACTCTGATTCCAAGAAAAATTACATGACCGTTAATATCCCGATTAATGGGGTGGATATAATGGTGTTAACTAATGATAATCACACCATTAGGATAAAGCAGGGAGAAACCGCTACTCTTAATTTTAGCGTAACTGCTACCTATGAGTATTTTGAAGGGATGAGTCGAGATCCGATAATTGTTGATGTTAACATCAAATCGCCTACCGGCACAATAACGGAACAAGTAACCATAGTGCCGTTTACAGATAACAGGTGTAAAGATTACGAATTGCCATTCACCACTGGGACAGCAGGAGTATACGTTGTAGAGGCATCTGCATATCCAGTTGGGGTCTGGGATATAGATCTTAGCAATAATACGGATAGATGTGAAGCAACGGTAATAGTCGGTCCGGCAGACGAACCCTACAAAGGCAATACAGATAAAGAGATCAGAGTAAATCTGGTCGGATAAAATAAATATACGTCAATAATTGTCAAGCCCCTGAGAGTATTTACTTTTAGGGGCTTTTTTGTGAGGTGATCTAATGAAAAACGAAAAAGGCCAGGTATTAATTGAATTTGTTTTGTGCTTGATTATTCTAGCGTCATTCATTTTCGGAATAATCGGAGTCACGACCTGGGGAGTTGCCAGCCATTTTGCTCAAGAGATAGCACATGAATCGGCTCGGAAGTATGCAGTTACATATAACAAAACAGAAGCCGAGAAACTAGGCGAATCTTACTTGAAAAGGTGGGCGTATATTTTTATCGACACATCCCAAGTTAATGTGACTGTAAAAGCTCAAGGAACAAAAGCGGTATCGACAGTAACAGTAAAGCCGAAAGAGTCTATGCAAAAGTTATTCGTGTTTACTATGCCAGAAATTAATAAAACATCAGAAGCAACCTTCGAGCATTATATTCGGAATCCTAATGATTATGTAGGGGGTGTTGGAATTCAATAAGTTATTACGATCAGAAAAAGGCTCCATAATGGTCGAAACCGTGGCTACCTGCTTGATACTGGTAATTATAACCCTGGGTTGTTTTGAAACCTTTACTTTAATCAACAGTAAACTCAAAATACAAAGGATTGCCAGAGAGGGAGCCCGGGAAGCAGCTATAAATTATAACGGAGATGGACTGAATTTAGCCAAGTCAAAAGCAAAGGACATTGCTGATCAGTATCTTCCTAATACAAACCCCGATATTACCGTATATATCAATAAAGTCAACGGGGAGGATACCAATGTAGTCTGCAGTGTATCCCTGGATTATAAGTATGTGCAATTTCTAAAAAAAGAAGGGATAGGAGGGAAGAAGATAAATGCAACAGCAATATACCCGTGGGAAGATCAAACTTAGGAACGAGGATGGCACTGTACTGGTAATAGCTGTGTTTTTGATAATGTTATTTGCGATTCTGTTTGCTGGAATGGTGCAGCTAGGGATTTATTTATTAGCCCGCGACCAACTACAGACAGCAGCAGACGCAGCAGCATTAGCCGGGGCAAGTAGCGGTACACATAGGTATGTAAAAATCAATGTAGTCACGAACAGAGGTGAGAGAGAAGTGTGCGACAAAGATAAGTGCTGGTGTTCTGATTGTAGCACAGTATCAATCAACAATATCCCCGGTGATGAAAAAACATTAATAGATGAAGGGGGTTGGAAAGACTTCTGTGTTCCTGAATGTGATTGTGGTGGTGGCGATTGCTGGTTTGAATTAGTAGAACGAAACATGATGTACGATACTCATAGTATGGGGTGGGGTGTATCAAAGACCACTATTGACGACACAGAGAAAGAGATTACTGAAGCGGCCAGAACAACCATAGCAGAATACGGCTATGGGTACACAAGTACACTTAATCAAATATTCAAGAATCTAACTCTCGAACAAATGTCTACTCTCCTGGGGTCCAAAAACAAGTTCATGCAAGCATGGATGAATGTTAGAGGGAATACTTATAATTGTTGGCTTGAATGCTCCAGCACAACCGGGGCGTGTTATCCATGTGAAGAATGGAGGAAACGAGGAAGCGCCGCATATGGTAAAGTCAAAAAACGAAAAGAGTTTGTTGATAAATGTATCCAGACTATGTCAAATATGCGTACAGCCAACAGTCGTCCAATAAATAAACTTGATGAAGAATATACTCAGGCTGCCGGAAGGTTTTTTGAAGCGAACCTGCCTAAAAACGCCAGCGATGCGGGAATACAGAAAATAACTGTTTATGGATATGATCAAAGGAATAGCCCTTATTATCCTTCTGTGGTTGTATATGCAACCGCCAAGATTAAGACGATGTTTCCGTCATTATTTCCAAATGATCTGCAAACGACCGTCTGTGCATCGGGTGCAACATCATTCAGGGATGCAGACGACCAGACAAAGAGCGGCAATAAATTCTATAACGCATTAACAGGTGGTAAATGGTACCGAGTACCTGAAGATGCTTGCTGGGTGGATTGGTAAGATGGTAGATGCTGAAAAAATCAGCGGGTATTGCTGCCTCAACGATAGTCAAGCAGAAACATTTAAAGCATTTTGGCACAACTTTCTGAATGGGTGGGAAACAGCTGTTATTATTCCTTGCAGGGTGAGGTATGTACAAGAAGATTATCCCTACATAAGATTCGATTTCATAATCAACGGCAGAAAGTCCTGGCTGCATGTATTGGATTCAGAAACATGGTATTGACCGTGGTATTGACGTATATTTTTGATAATGCTACCATATAGTCATAAAGGAGTTGCCGCTTTTGACCGGCGGTAGTTCCAAAATTCGGTACGACCGCCTTATAATAAGGCGGTCATGTTATTTCTTATGTTTGAAACACAATGAAATAATTCCTATAATCAATAGACCGAACGTAAACAATTCAGTCCATGAAACCATAGGCATCACCCCCTTTACAGGAAGTGAACCAACCGCCAAACGGCAATTGGAAATTTATTGTAAGGCCCTTGCAAAGAGGGTCTTTTTTTATGGGTATTT
>CAZBKS010000377.1:0-3050 GCA_964492475.1 uncultured Syntrophomonas sp.
CGCCATTGTCAACGCAGCCAACACTGCACTTCAAATGGGCGGCGGCGTTTGCGGCGCAATATTTAAGGCAGCAGGAGCAGCTGATTTGCAAGCTGTCTGCGATAAACTCGCGCCGGTTCAAACCGGCGAAGCAGTTATAACACCGGGCTTCAGACTGCCGGCAAAGTATATCATACATACGGCGGGACCCGTTTACAGAGGCGGCAAACACGGAGAGGAAAGGCAGCTTCGTTCTTGCTATCTGAACAGTCTGAAGCGGGCCCTTGAAAATAAATGTGACAGTATTGCCTTCCCGTTAATTTCAAGCGGTATTTATGGCTACCCGAAAGACCAAGCCCTGGAAGTAGCCATTGATGCAATTCACGATTTTCTCAGCGAGAACGATATGAATGTATATCTGGCCGTGTTTGACAAAGATGCATTTATGGTCAGCGCAAAACTTCTCGGCGAAGTTGCCAGCTACATTGATGAGCATTATGTAGATGAACATCGGGACATGCGGCGCCGACAGGAACTGCTTGAAATTGAGCTAGAAGCCCTTAATGTGGATGCCTTTCAAATAAGTTACGCCGAAACTGCCGCACCAAGTGCAGGGCTGGACAGTCTGATCGGAAACCTCGATGAGCCTTTTTCCCAAACGCTGCTGCGGCTGATAGATGCAAAAGGGAAAACGGACGTTGAGGTGTACAAGCGAGCCAACCTTGACCGCAAGCTGTTTTCAAAGATACGAACCGGCAAAGGGTATATGCCGGGCAAACGAACCGCCATTGCCCTAGCGGTGGCACTGGAGCTGACTCTTGGCGAAGCCGAAGATCTGCTTAGAAGAGCGGGCTACGCATTATCACACAGCCAGAAGTTTGATGTGATTGTAGAGTATTTTATTGTGAACGGCCAATATGATATTTTTGCAATAAACGAGGTACTGTTCAAGTATGACCAGCCGCTGCTGGGCGGATAAAAATGGGGCAACCATATAAAGACTCTATTTATTAAGCCATGAAAATAAACATTAAGATTTGGCGATGGAAACTTTGGGCGCACCAGGCTGGTGTTTTGACTATATAAATAAATGGTGATGATTTGTCGCTTTTTAAGCGACCATCTGCCATACACCGGGTGTTATCCTTAAATCACAATAAGATTTAAGGAGGACACTTCAATGAGAAAAGGATTAACCGAATTAGTATTCATCCTCGACAAGAGCGGTTCCATGGGTGGTCTGGAGGCCGACACCATCGGCGGCTACAATGCGATGCTCGAAAAGCAGAAGGCGGTTGAGGGCGAATGCCATCTCACAACAGTACTGTTTGACAACAACTATGAGCTTCTCCACGACCGCATCGACATCAAAGCCGTCAGCCAGATAACAGAAAAGGAGTACCAGGTCGGTGGTTCCACAGCGCTCCTTGACGCCATCGGCAGGACAATCAGCAAAATCGGGAATGCCCAAAAGCACACTGCCGATGACTACCGTGCTGAAAAGGTGATGTTCATCATCATCACCGACGGCGAAGAAAACTCCAGCAGGGAATATTCCGCACAACGTATCAGGCAGACGATTGAACGTCAGAAAACCCGCTACGGATGGGAGTTCGTCTTCCTTGGTGCCAACATCGACGCTGTAGAAGCTGCGGGACGATTTGGCATTTCCTCCGACCGCGCTCAAAATTACCATGCAGACAGCGAAGGAGTTGAACTCAACTTCAGCGTAATGAGCGAGGCGGTAGCATCTTTCCGAGAAAATGCCGCCATGCCGGAAAATTGGAGCGATGAAATTCAAAAAGACTATAAACGGCGGGGTGGGCGGTCCTGATGCCTGGAATAAATATCCTGGACTCGATTTACGATATTTACAGGAATATGAAAAAATGAAGAATTCGTCCGATCTGTTGGAACCATAAGTGATATAAGTTCTCATTTCACCGGGGAGATGAAGTTTTTCATGGACTGTGAAGTGGAAAGGCCAGGCAGATACAGTTGAAATGAAATCAGGCGATTAGGAGTTATAATCTTGTGAGATTTTTCGGGTTGCGGGGTATATTGATTGAATACAGAAATAAACGGGAGAAGACAAATAAATAATTACGATCGTTAGGAGATATTGCAGAATACGCAGCCTTTCTGCATTATTCAGGGATATGTTGAATATATTGACAGGGGGTGATAGAATCGAAATGAACAGAAAATATTAACTCTGGTTATCCAAGGAAGTGTTTGTAATGCGGCTGGAACCTCAGCAGGAAGAAAATCTGATCAAGCAAGCCCAAATGGGCAGCCAGGAAGCTTTTGACTGCCTGTATAAAGCTTATCAAAAGGCGGTTTTGGGTTACATCAAAGGCCAGGTCGAGAATGAGAGCGATGCTGAGGATATTTGCCAGGAGACCTGGATTTGGCTGTATAAAAGGATCAATGATTATAATTCGTCCAAAGGCAGATTTTATACCTTTATTATCAATTTTGCCGGGTTGCTGCTTCGCAGATATTTTAGCCGGCAAAAGGGATACCGGCAGAACATAACATTGTTTACAGATTCACATATTTCCAGTTTGGATATGCTTGATAATTTATATAAACAACAGAGTGATATTTTCAGAACCTTACAGGAAGATTTATTAGTATTACAGGAAGAAAAAGCGGAGAAGATCAAGAACTACAATTTATTAATGGAAATCACATTCAGAGAAGGCGGGCCGCCCCACCAGTTGATTGTCTTCGGTTTTAGCGAGCTTATTTTCCCGTTGGAGGAGAAAATTAATGATAAAAGTAATCGCAAAAGCGGCTATCCCCATAAAGTAGTTGAGCAACTTTCTAATACCATTTTAACAGAATTGGGCAATGAACTAGAAAAAAGGTATATCAAATATTCCGGATTACCTCCAAATCAAGTATCGGATTGCCTGAAACCATTGCGGAATAATCTGGGTAAAAAAGTTGAAGAAATCGTAGTTGGCACAGGTAAACAGGATAATCTGAAAATATACCTTGATGAAAAAATAGTAGATACGTTATTGAAGATTTATTATGGAAAGAACCAGTAATCTATCGTCTCC
>CAZBKS010000378.1:0-3050 GCA_964492475.1 uncultured Syntrophomonas sp.
TGGAACATCCCCCTGGAACCGCAAGACGAGGAGTTGGTGTTTCTCATGCGGAGTCGGCAACGGACTATATGTGCATCCACGCCAGCACATTATACCTTTTTCCAGTGGAATCAACTCATTAGTTATATTTATAAAAAACTTCTATAAATTAATGTCACAGCATAATAATAAGACCTTACATATGTTCTGGTCAATCTGCAACCTATATTTGGTCCCAATAACTCTTATCTCTGAAACACAAACGCGGGAGATGAACTGTCTCATCCCCCGCAGAATGGTTTAACAGATGCTAATTAGCAATAATATTCATACCCTCAGCAAAGGCTTTCAGGTTTATATCGATGGCTTTTTCCGGCACCAGTGCCCGGATGGCGGTTTGCATTTCCTGTACCGGCAGGCCGGCTACTCCGGCCAATACACCAACCAGTACTACATTGGCAGCCTTGACGCTGCCGCATTGGCTGGCTATTTCAGTCGCATTAATCAGGCGAGTATCAGGAACCAGGTTTTTTATTTTATCTACTATGTCTTCCGGATATTTTACTTTCCCGCTCATAACCGGCAGGGGATCTACCCTTTCATCGTTGATTATAACCATTCCGTCCGGTTTCAGATAATCAAGCCAGCGGGCTGCTTCCAATTTTTCAAATGCCAGCAGTATATCAGCATCTCCCTTTTTAATTATGGGGGAATACACTCTCTTTCCGTATCTTACCTGGGTTACCACGCTGCCGCCCCGTTGAGCCATACCGTGAATTTCGGACACCTTGACATCATAGCCCATCTGTACCGCTACATCAGCTAAAATCCGGCTGGTCAACAGTGTGCCCTGTCCGCCCACGCCTACTATTAGAATGTCAGTTACCTGTTTGCTCATCACTTATACCTCCAATACCTTTATAGCATCGAATTTACATATTTGCGGACAGAGACCGCAGCCCACGCAGTTGTTGTGGTTCATAACCGCTATCCTCTCCTCATCCAGGAAATTAATCCCGGTACAGCCGATTCTGATGCAGAGTTTGCATCCTGTACAAAGATCCGGGTCTACATAATATTTTATTCCGGACGGTTTGGTTTCTATTAAGGCACAGGCACGTTTAGCAATGATTACCGACGGCTCCCGTCTGGCCAATTCTTCTTTTAGGGCATTCTGTAATTCATCCAGTTTCAGCGGGTCAACTACTCGCACGTTATCTATACCTATTGACTTCACTAATGCCACCAGGTCCAATTTTCTGGTCGGCTGGCTGGTAATGGTTTTGCCGGTAGCAGGATGTTCCTGGTGCCCGGTCATAGCCGTGGTATCGTTATCAAGTATTAAAACCGTGGAAGTTCCCTGGTTATATACTATATCGATCAATGGAGTTATACCGGAATGAACAAAGGTGGAATCACCGATTACTGCTACCATTTTTTCAGCAAACTCTTGTCCCCGGGCCTTCTCCATACCCATAGCTGTGCCAATGCTGGCACCCATACAGATGGTAGTATCCATACCATCCAGCGGGCTTAGAGCTCCCAGAGTATAACAGCCGATATCTCCGGCCACCATTAAACGCATCTTTCTCAAGGTATAAAATATTCCACGGTGCGGGCAGCCGGGACAGAGCAGAGGAGGCCGGCCTGGTATTTCTTTTACCAATCCATACCGATCCTCGTTATCGACACCCTTGAATACTCTTTCTATCAATTCCGGACTGTATTCGCCCAACAAAGAAAATAATTCCTTTCCTTCAACTTTGATGCCCCAGGACTTTATTTGTTCTTCTATTACCGGTTCCAGTTCTTCTATAACTATCAGCCGATCCACCTTTTGGGCGAATTCCTTTATTAAGGTTTCCGGCAGCGGATTTACCAGGCCCAATTTGAGTATGGATACTCCCGGCATAACTTCTTTGACATACTGATAAGGAACCCCACTGGTAATGATACCGATCTTGGTATCAGCTAATTCTATCCAGTTTAATTCGCTGCCTTCTGCATATTCCTTCAGCTCCAGCATGCGTTTTTCTACTTCCACATGCCGGGCCCGGGCATTGGCTGGAAGCATAACATATTTAGGCGCATTCTTCTTATATCCCTTGATCTCATATTCCTGTTTTTCCCCGGTTTCCACCATGGTCTGGGAATGGGCCAGCCGGGTAGTTATTCGGAGCATCACCGGGGTATCATATTCTTCACTTATATCAAAGCCTATTTTACAAAATTCAAGTGCTTCCTGGCTGTCTGATGGCTCAAGAACCGGTATTTTGGCAAATTTTCCATAACCCCGGTTGTCCTGCTCATTCTGGGAGGAATGCATTCCCGGATCATCAGCGGAAATCAGTACTAATCCCCCGTTTACACCGGTATAGGCAAAAGTGTATAAAGGATCTGCGGCTACATTTACTCCTACATGTTTCATAGCCACTAAAGTGCGGGCTCCTCCAATCGAGGCACCAATGCCGACTTCCAGAGCAACTTTTTCATTAGGAGACCATTCAGCATATACACCATCGAATTTTGCAAGGCTGCTGACTATTTCCGTACTCGGGGTACCGGGGTAGGCAGCAGCCACAGTGGCGCCAGCTTCATATGCACCCCTGGCAATAGCTTCATTTCCAATCATCAGTCGTTTCATGGTATTCCTCCTTAGCCAATTATCATATAAAAGCCCCTCTTCCCAAAGGATGAGAGGTTTCCTGACCCTTTTAACAGTGCCTGGTCTAATCTCAACTTTATATGAATAATACCACAGGTCACCGCATTATACACTAGGATTAATGCTTACCCGGTTCGGTGCCAGGCACCGTTTCTCCAGTTTATAATAGCATCGCTTATCACCCTGGACATACTATAAACATGAGCCAGGCTGATTATTTCTGCTGCACTTGGAGTAGAACGTTTTTCTCGATTCCCTACCAGGCCAGTAATGGCAAAATCTCCGACTTTAGGCAGGTTCTTTTGCACCGCCTTACCTGGCTTAATCGGACCGGTCTTTAATTTGATCAGCCCCGGGGGCTCATTATCTCCAATGGAAGCGTCAATAGCCACTATCGGCCGGTAAG
>CAZBKS010000379.1:0-3049 GCA_964492475.1 uncultured Syntrophomonas sp.
ATAAGTAAACAATGGCGGCAGGCCTTTAGGCTTGATTTGAAGTTTACTCCCTATTAAACTCAAATATAATTAATGGAGGATTTTATATGCTTAAGAGAATTATTGCAGTGATAATTTGCCTAATGCTTGTTATGCCAGGAATGGCCTATGCCAATGAGGAAATGCCTTCTGTTACTCTGGACCAACCAGCAAGTTTGTCCGTTCGCCCAGGTGACAACGGAGAATTGTTCCTTCGTTTGACCCAGCCGGACAGTATAATGAATTTAATTAACGACAGCGAAGATTCTTTATGGTTATTATACGAACTGGACTGGAAAATCAATGACGGCCCATGGAAATTCAGCAAGACATGGAACGGTACCAGTGACGTAAGTGTAATGGAATATTATGAGACCACTTATGACCGGTTTAATGTCTGCGGTTATCTCAACAATATCGGCCATGATGAAAGAAATGCTTTCGATATACCTGTTTTTGATTCTTCATTAAATCTAGATGGTTTTGACCTGCAAAATAACACCTATTCTTTTCGTTACCGTTATGTATTCGAGTATGATGATGGGGAAGGATACAGTTTTGTAGTGTCGCCCTATTCGGAAACAGCTTCGATAGGCAAGACTTCAGCGGCTCAGATCCCTAATAGTCTCGAAGCTCCAAAGAACTTGGCCGGGGAATTAAAGGCATATGAAAATGGTCAGCCCTATTTCCATTTCACCTGTACCATTCCTGATAGTGTGGAAAAGGCTAATAAACAGACCAGTGTCTGGACTAAACTGGACTGGAAGATCGGCAGTGGCAAGTGGGCAACTGAAAGCGGGAACATGCCCTTTGAAAAAGCCGGTAATATGTTGGCCGATGATTTAGACGTGGACCCCATCGATCAAGGCGGCTGGGCTGAAGTAAACATCGAGCAGAACACCTATTATTTTCGTATGTATTTCGAGATGCAAAAGCCTGATGGTTCCACCGTACGTTCTCCCTTCTCCAATGTGGTCGAGATTGGCACTCCAGCCTTTTATAGCAATGCCAACAGCTGGGCTGTAGCAGAACTGGATAAAGCAGCCGATTACGAACTCATACCTGATATTTTGAAAGGTGCGGATATGACCAGACCCATCACCAGGGAAGAGTTTGCTGAATTGGCCGTTCTGCTTTATGAAAAAACCAGCGGCCAAACAGCTGTACCGGTTTCACCCAATCCTTTTACTGATACCAACAATCCCCAGATTTTAAAGGCTTTTACCGTAGGAATCACTCTCGGCACTTCTGATACTAATTTCTCTCCCAGGGTTTTAATCAATCGAGAGCAATGTGCAACTATGCTTTTCCGTACCATAAAAGCTATAGCACCGGGCGCTGATTACAGCATTGCTGGAGCAGCCGATTTCCCGGACCAGAAGTATATTTCTGATTGGGCAGTGGAAGCCACCAAATATATGTCCAAAATTGGAATCATAAAAGGTGATACTAACGGTAATTTCATGCCTAAGGCCATGACTACATCTCAAGAGGCAGTTGGATATGGTATGGCGTCTCGGGAAGCCGCAGTTCTGATGGCGGTAAGAACCTACGAAGCGGTACGGTAACAACTGGACAGCAAACCCAGGGAAATCAGACTCAAGGCTGATTTCCCTGGATAACCAGACCCCTATTCACTTACGGCAGGGGAGGGGGTTAAGAATTTCGCTTTTATACGTTTAAGTCCCAATAATAAATATATTTTTTCTATTATAGTACATACATACTAATTTTACTCCTAATTATTTGCTATTTAAGGCCCCTGAAAATTTTTTCATGATGTTTTATATCATGGAGATATTAAATAAAAGATTTTAACGGCATATTTTATCAGCTACATCTGGCATCGCTTGGATAGCAGATATGTTGAAGAGATTCATAATCAGCCAGATCCATCTGCGATCAGCTTAATAGATACATCTTGCAAATTCAGGTCAGCACAGTATAATTCAAAAACAACTTATTGCAATATACCACCAAATGGATAAAGAATATTTTATAAAACTGTAAGAAAATAATGGGAAAAAGCGTATAAATCTCAAAAAACGATAAGTGATCTTAACAGGTTTACATAATGTTCATTATCGGAACCAAAAGAAGTGGTTGAAAAAATAGAGAAGTCCGATGGGGTTTGGGATCAGTCTTCTCATTGCATCTCGTTTGTGAGTAACCAGCTTGAATGAGTTAAATACTTAAGGAAGTCTTTCTTTAATCCGGTAAGTGATTCATTAGCCCGACATATTACATTGATGTCCCAGGATAACTTCAATCCCTCTATTGCCACCTGGCATATACTGCCTTGCTGTAAATCCCTTTCCGCCACCGGGTATGGTACTATTGATATTCCTTGATTATTTATGACCGCGTGTTTGATAGCTTCGAAGTTTGTGATTTCCATTATTATGTTTAAATCATCATATTTTAATGCATATGTTTTCAGACAGTTGTTTATATAGTTGCGCAAATTAGATTCATCTTCTCTTGATATAAATGGTTCTGCCAATACTTCTTGTATGGTAATAGATCTCCTGTTAATCCACTTTTCTGTTGCTGGTGTGATAAGTACTAATTCACTATAACCAATCTTGCAAAAATCCAGGTCGCGGTCATAAAAGGTATTTCCTTCAACTATGCCGATGTCCAGATACCGGTCTTTTAGTTCACTAATTATCTGCTGACTGTCAGATATATTTAATCTTACATAGGTGCTGGGATGCTCTTCCTTAAAATCCAGTATTAAATTCGGCAGATAATAATTGCCTACAGTGTAACTGGCTCCTAAACTTATGTATTCCTTATTAAAACCTGAAAGTCCGGCGATATCATTTTCCATTTGTTCGTATAGGGCCAGGATTTTATCACCATATTCATAGAATTTCCTTCCCGCGTCAGTTAGTTTAACTCCATTATTACCGCGTTCAAATAATGGTATATTGTAATGCTGCTCTAATATCTTTATCTGGGAACTGATGGCTGGCTGGGTAAAATTTAGTATTTTGGCTGCTTTAGTAAAACTTTTTACCTGGGCAAT
>CAZBKS010000380.1:0-3048 GCA_964492475.1 uncultured Syntrophomonas sp.
CACCCAGTAGGAACTGTTTTAATCCTAAAGACATATATTAACAAACAGGCAAAGGCGTCTGGGATTTACATCCCGGACCTTTTTTTATGGGAGGACAAATCTATGTGCGGTATAGCTGGTTGGATATGTTGGAATGAGGATCTGAGAGAAGCAGGTAGTATAGTTGATAGGATGTCGGATACCCTGCAGCACCGCGGGCCGGTTGCCAGGGGAACCTGGTTATCACTGCATGCAGCCCTGGGTCATCGCCGCCCGATTGTAGTTGACCCGGAAGGGGGAAAGCAACCCATGGTCAGAGTTAATAAGGGGCAGACATTTGCCATTACTTATAACGGGGAACTTTACAACACCCTGGAGTTAAGACGCGATCTGGAAAAAAGGGGACATATTTTTTACAGCCGCAATTCAGACACCGAGGTACTATTAACTGCCTATATCGAATGGGGTGTAGATTGTGTCCAGCGGTTGAATGGTATTTATGCTTTTGGTATATGGAATGAAGAAGAGCAATCCCTATTTCTGGCCCGGGACCGCATGGGAGTAAAGCCGCTGTTTTACCGAGCAGATGAAAGCGGATTGCTGTTTGCTTCTGAACCCAAAGCTATATTGATACACCCATCAGTCAAGGCGGAGGTGGATCGGGAAGGACTGTCGGAAATACTCTTTATGGGACCATCCCGGACTCCGGGGCATGGAATTTTTAAAGGGATCAAGGAGCTTAAGCCCGGGTGCTATACGTTATATAAACCAGACCATATGATAACAAAGACATACTGGCGTTTAGTGAGCGCCGTCCATAACGATAACCTGGATGATACCGCTGAACGGCTAAAAGAAATATTCTGCAGCAGCGTGGAACGGCAGTTAATAGCTGATCGACCATTGTGTACCCTGCTTTCCGGGGGATTGGATTCCAGCGCCATTACTGCTGTCGCGGCCCGGGTCCATGAAAAAGGTAATAAGGAAGCATTGAATACCTTCTCGGTAGATTATGCTGATAATACCAGATATTATACGCCCAACCAGTTCGAGACCAGCTCGGATAACCCCTGGATTCACCAGGTTTCCGATTACCTGCACACCCGGCATATATTTATCATAATCGATAATCAAGAACTGTCAGCAGCCCTGCAACCAGCCTTGCTGGCCAACGATGTGCCTGGTATGACGGATATAAATTCATCCCTGTATTTATTCTGCCGGGAAGTTAAAAAGCATGCTGCCGTTGCATTGTCAGGGGAATGTGCGGATGAAATACTGGGAGGATATCCCTGGTTTCACGATTCAGATGTTATCAAAACCCCTGCTTTTCCCTGGATAAGGATGCTGCAAGAACGCAGCCGTTTCTTATCGCCGGAAATGCTTGACCATCTGGCCGGGGAGGAATACGTGCGGGAAAAGTACGCAGAAGCCATAAAAGAAGTACCTGCCCTGGAGGGTGAGCCTGAATGGGATACTAAAATGAGAGAAATATCTTATCTGAATATCACCCGCTTCATGCAGACCCTTCTGGACCGAAAAGATCGGATGAGTATGGCCAATGGATTAGAAGTAAGAGTACCGTTTGCTGACCACGATCTGGTTCAATATGTCTGGAATATTCCCTGGCAGATGAAAAATCATGGAGGTATGGCCAAAGGCATATTGAGAAAAGCATTAACAGGTTTACTGCCCGCCCCGGTGCTGGAAAGAAGGAAGAGTCCTTATCCAAAAACCCATAACCCACAGTATGGGGAGGAGATAAAAAAACAGCTGTTAACAGTTCTGGATGATCCAGCTGCACCTATTCAACCCCTGATAAATAAACACCTTATTCGATCCCATATAGAAAGCGGCCGGAATTTCTTCGATAAGCCATGGTTCAGTCAATTGATGGGGGATGTTCAGTATATGGCCTATCTTCTGCAGACCAATCGCTGGCTGGATAAATACGGGATAAACATATTGGTATAAAATATTTAATTGCTTGAACAGGGATTGTAAACCAAATAAGAGATCATCATCATACAGTCATCGATTAACAGAAAAAAATATTAATATATATGGTTTCCCGCAAGTATAATGTAGCATAGCAAACTGCAGGGAGGATAAACTGTGGAAGAAAAAAACTCAGAAGATTTAATATACATTAATGAATCCGAGCCGGAAATAATAGCAGATCAGGAGAGTCAAGAAGTGATGGATGTAAAAAGTAATATTCAACAAGACGATATATCGGAAGATAAACCAGAAGATAAACCACAAGATGTTGAGCAGAATCAGCGGACGGATTCAGATCGAAAACCAGATGCAGATAGTGGGGCAATGGAACTTGATGAGCTGAGCGCTGAAAATGACGGAAGGCCTTCCATAAAAATTTCCCGTTCTACCCGGGTGAAACGGGAAATGATATATAAACCCGGTAAAGATGAAATTGATTAAGAGCGGGATGCTCTGAGTTAGGTGCCAGCACCTAACTTATTTTAATTTTAGGGTAAAAAATATTATTGACTATTTGAACAATGTTCAATATAATTCCTGGTAATATTTAAAAAGCCAGGAGAGAAATGGATGCCCAAAAAAATACCTGATGTGAAAGAAAAAATCTTAAAAAGCGCTGAAAAGCTATTTAATCATTATAGCTACGAGGAAGTGGATATGAGGCTGATAGCCAGGAATGCCGGGGTTTCTGTCGGAACCGTATATTACCATTTTTCCAATAAAACCGGGATTTTCGTTTCTGCTTTTGAGAAAAGCGTGGATAAATGGTCTGGAACTCTGGAGAGAATAAAGAACTCGGGTGTTCATCCGGCGCAAAGGCTTAACCAGTACCTGACGTTTTTATGCCAAATCACCAATAATAGGATGGAAGCAGTTAAGACGTTGTTTTATGAAGGAATATTCTCTACTCTCCCTGATAGTGAATGCAAACAGATCAATAAGCTTTTTGACAAAATTAAGAACCAGCTGGTAATCGATATTGCAGCAATATTGAAAGATATGATACCAAAGGACCGGCAGATAGACGAAAAACTTATTGATCGGCTTACCATTTCTACCCTGGGATCA
>CAZBKS010000381.1:0-3044 GCA_964492475.1 uncultured Syntrophomonas sp.
TCACCAACAACAATGTCTGCTCCAAGCTTGCCTGGTGCTTGAAGCATTCCTAAAGATATAGGATTGGCGACAACTATCAAAAGAATATGCGACGGAATATTCTCACGTAAAGTCTTTATATCTTCTATTACTCCGTAAAAATTAGTATACTGAACCACTACAGCAGCTGTGCTATCATCAATTTTGGCCTTTAGATCCTGAAGATCAACCTGACCAGTTTTAGAATCGTGTTTTAAAAGTTCCATAACAGTATTGATAGGCTCTGTATATGTCCTCGTCACCTGAATATATTCAGGATGAACTGTATCACATATAAGAACTTTGTCCTTCTTGGTTACTCTTTGCGCCATAAGAACGCTTTCGGCCATTGCACTTGCTCCATCATACATAGAGGAGTTAGCAACTTCCATACCAGTAATCTCACATATCATGGTCTGATATTCAAAAATGGACTGTAAAATACCCTGACTCATTTCCGGTTGGTAGGGTGTGTAAGCGGAGTAAAATTCTGAACGCAAGAGCAGTTGTTCCAGGGCTGCCGGTATATAATGATCATAAGCCCCAGCTCCCAGAAAACATGGATAGTCTTCAGCAGTAACATTCCTGGCGGCCAGATCTTTCATTACTCGCCGGATCTCCATTTCGCCCATACCTTCAGAAAGATTCAAAGCATTTTGAACTTTCAGTTCTGCTTTAATATCAATGAACAACTCGTCCAGGCTGTTCAGCCCTATGGTTTGAAGCATTTCCTCTACTACCGAGGGAGGATTTGGAGTATACTTCACGGAACGTCCTCCTTATATAATTTCCCATCCCGCTTAAGTTAATGGGGCCAGGCACCATTAACTTATTCGAGATTGGCACAAAATGCTGTGTATGCTTCAGCAGACATGAGTTCCTCCATATCACCGGAATTACTCAATTTTATTATAGCAACCCAGTTACCATAAGGATCTTCATTTAACAGTTCAGGAGCTTCCTCTAAATCCTCATTCACTTCTATCACTCTTCCTCCTGCCGGACTGAAAAGAGTGGCCACGGCCTTTACCGATTCAATAACCCCCAGGGACTCGCCCATAGCAACTTCCTCGCCCACTTCGGGAAGTTCTACAAAAACTATATCTCCTAAATGATGCTGAGCATAATCCGTAATGCCGATGTGACCCTTTTCTCCGTCAACCTTAATCCACTCGTGCTCGCTGGTATAAAGCAATTTCTTAGGTATATTCATACTAACCCCTCCGTTAAATTTTATTGATGCAAATAATCACTGCTATATCTCCGGTACAGTTGCACGGGAGAGAAAACACTTTAAATTATAGGAGACTAAAAATATCTTGGACCAGGTACCTTGGTCGCTATTTAGATTTAGTTTTTTTCTTATAGAAAATGCCCGGTTCTACTACTGCCTCGATTGCTTTTTCCCGGATTATGATATCTATTCTGGTACCCGGTTCCGTAAATTCGGTTTTTATTAAGGCCAGACCGATAGGCTTTTTAAAGGTGGGAGCATGAAGTCCGGTAGTAACATGTCCAATAGGTACTCCATCTTTTTGGACTTCATAGTGAGAACGAGGAATACCTTTGCCAAGCATAGAAAATTCTACCACTTTTCTCTTCAAACCTTCTTCTTTCTGTTTGACCAGAGCAGACTTGCCTATAAAATCATCAGAATTCAGTTTAACAAAGAAACCCAGACCTGCTTCCAGAGGCGTAATATCCTGATCAATTTCCTGCCCATACAATGGAAGTTTTGCTTCAAACCTGAGGCTGTCCCTGGCGCCTAATCCTACCGGACTTACCATATCCCCTCCCGCATGCAATATTTCTTCCCAGATAAAAACTGCCTCCTCGGGCCGGACGTATATTTCGAATCCATCTTCACCGGTATATCCGGTCCTGGAAACAATACATTCCACTCCAGATACTTTCACGGCAGGATTAAACCAGAAGAATTTGATGCTATCCAGGTCAACATCAATAATTTTTTGCAGTATGTCCTGGGCCTGGGGACCCTGTAATGCTAGCTGGGCATATTCATCCGATACATTAACGGCACTAATACCCTGAATAAGGTTTTTCTGTATCCATTCAAAATCCTTTTCTGCATTGGCAGCATTCACTACCAGGAGATACTTGCTGCGATTATAACGGTAAACCAGTAGATCATCCACCACTCCACCGCTGGGATAGCACATAAGGCCATAGATAACCTGAAAATCCTGCATGCTTTTGACATCATTGCTAATCAGTTTTTGCACAAAGTCCTCGGCATTATCTCCGGTCACAAAAACCTCACCCATATGCGATACATCGAAGAGTCCTGCCTTTTCCCGCACCATATTATGTTCTTTGATTATTCCCATACCTTCATATTGCACAGGCAGTTCCCAACCGCCAAAGTCTATAATTTTACCATTATATTTAAGGTGCATGGGATAGAGTGGTGTTTGTTTTAACGACATCTTATTCCTCCTAACTTTTATCAATCTTCCCAGATAATACTGAACTTCCTGAAGCAGTTGAAGGGTTATATAATATTGAAACTTTAGAAGATAAATTATAAACGTTTATCTGAAGCAAGAGTACAATTATTTTTGCTTTTAATGGGTATTTTATACAAAGAACCGGAGTTCTATCCATTTAGTACCAATGTTTCTTATAATATGTTATCATTTTCACATTATATGTTCCAGCGAAAAAAATACTGCATTATGATTTGATTGATTCGTCTTTAGCAGGCCCTTATCCTTTATCTTTTATATTAAAAACTCCATTATTCTTTAAACACTTACCTGCCTAATCTTATGAACTTTTAAGCCCTAACTCATTGCTCTAATGCTTCCCGGATATATTTCAGTAGCAGATCGCAAAAAAAACAACCTGCCTCGGGCAGGTTTTATATGGAGATGTAATAGGGATGGGGGGTTATTGAATTCTATCAGGTTGGAAAAGCTGGAGAGTGAGAGTGTATATTTAGAAGGAAGTGGAGCGAGGGAAATTCTCTGGTCTATCATTAATCCACTTACCTTCATAAGCTAGCT
>CAZBKS010000382.1:0-3027 GCA_964492475.1 uncultured Syntrophomonas sp.
TCTCTCCGGTCATAGCTATATCATTTCTTATCGGTGTGCCTGACATGGCTGAAGCCAGTGCACTGGCTATGGTTATGCCTGCCGACGGACCATCCTTGGGTATAGCGCCTTCGGGAACATGCAGGTGTATATCGTTTTCATCCAGGGTTTCCTGGGCTATGCCCAGTTCGACAGCTCTGGATCTCACATAAGTTAAAGCCGCCCGGGCTGATTCTTTCATAACGTCACCCAGTTTTCCAGTTAGAATAAGCTTGCCCTGCCCTTTATACAGTGCTACCTCAATAGCCAGTATATCGCCTCCGGTCTCGGTCCAGGCTAACCCTGTAGCTACCCCCACCTGTCTCTCGGTTTCGGCCACACCAAAACGGTAGCGTTCTTTGCCCAGATAGCGGGCAACTACGCTGGCAGTCACATTAACATGAATATTTTTATCTTCCACTACCTGGCGGGCAACCTTACGGCACACTGAAGCAATTTCTCTTTCCAGATTTCTAACCCCAGCTTCCCGAGTATAATTGCGAATTATTTTCCTTATAGCACCCTCGGAGAAACTAATATTTTTTGCCTTCAAACCATGTTCTCTCACCTGCTTGGAAACAAGATAATCCTTGGCAATATGCACTTTATCCTCTTCTGTATAGCTGGTGATTTCAATTACTTCCATTCTATCTAATAATGGACGGGGAATGTTATATACTGAATTTGCAGTAGTGATAAACATTACCTTGGAAAGATCAAATGGTATTTCCAGGTAATGATCACTAAAGGAGAAATTTTGCTCAGGATCCAAAACTTCCAGCAATGCAGAAGCCGGGTCTCCTCGAAAATCCATAGTCATTTTATCAATTTCGTCCAGTAGAAAAACCGGATTCTTTGAACCAGCCTGTTTCATACCCTGCAGCACCCTGCCCGGCATAGAACCTACATAGGTCCTGCGATGTCCTCTAATTTCAGCTTCATCCCTTATTCCACCCAGCGACATACGTACAAATTTGCGCCCTAATGATCTGGCTATTGATTTGCCCAGAGAAGTTTTGCCAACCCCGGGAGGCCCTATCAGACACAGGATGGGTCCTTTCATCTTTTTTGCCAGCTTACGAATGGCCAGATATTCCAGAATTCTCTCTTTCGGTTTTTCCAGCCCGTAATGATCTTCTTCCAATATCCCCTCCGCCATTTTCAAATCAAGTCTATCCTTGGTCTCGGTTGACCAGGGCAGCGACAGCATCCAGTCCAAATAGTTGCGGACTACAACTGCTTCAGCTACCATGGGAGGCATCTTTTCCAGCCTTTCCAATTCTTTATAAGCCTTTTCGTGTGCATCCTTGGGGAGTTTGGCCTCTTCTATACGCTCCTTGAGATCTTCAACTTCAGCAGTCCGCTCGTCTTTTTCGCCCAGTTCCTTCTGTATAGCTTTCATCTGCTCACGCAGATAATACTCCTTCTGGGTTTTTTCCATCTGCTTGCGTACCCGAATGTTTATCTTTCGTTCCAGTTCCAGTACTTCCATTTCTTTCGCCAGAATGTCACACATATATTCAAGTCTTTTGGATGTATCACGTGCTTCCAAAATTTTTTGTTTCTCATTGATCCTCAAGGAAAGATGGGAAGCCACCACGTCAGCCAATCTGCCCGGCTCTTCAATAGCTACCACCGACACTACAGTCTCCGGTGGTATCTTCTTGCTTACCCGTACGTACTGCTCAAACTGTGAGACCAGAGTTCTCATCAAAGCTTCCAGTTCAGCTGGTTTATGCTGGGGATCGTCCTTATATTCTTCAATTCCAACCTTAATATAAGGATCATGGGTAACATAGCCGCGCACTTCTGCACGATGCAGGCCCTCCACCAGAACGCGCATGGTACCACCAGGCATTTTTAATATCTGCCTAATTTCAGCTACCGTACCCACATTGTAGATATCTGCTTCTTCCGGGTCATCATCCTGAGCTTCTTTTTGGGTGGCCAGAAAAATCTCCTTGCTTTCCAACATAGCTTCTTCTATAGCATTTATAGATTTTTTTCTGCCTACGTCAAGATGAATAACAGTATATGGAAAAACCAGCATTCCCCTCAAAGGGAGCATGGGTATTACTCTAAATGTTTCATTATTTGACTGCAAAAAAACACCTCCCAGGCAAATTAATTCTACTATATGACTGACACTCAGGCAAGTTTAAGGACTGCAGTCATCAGCAAATACCTTTCCATAATTCAAGCCGCCGGTATTATATGATATCAAATTATATTACTGATTATATAATATGTGTCAACCTTATTAAACAAATGCTCTATCCAGCACTTGTTTTAAATTATTAACTGGAATTACTTCAATATCGTTAAGATTTTCGAATATAGTCAACCAGTTACCGCTGGGAATAATTACTCTTTTAATACCTGCCTTCCTGGCCGCATCAACTTTACTCATTACTCCTCCCACCGGTTTAACCTCACCATGAACTGATATTTCTCCAGTCATTGCCAGTAAGTTATAAACCGCTTGATTAGTGATGGCAGAATATACAGCGGTGGCAATGCTTACTCCTGCTGATGGCCCATCTACCGGCGTTCCTCCCGGGAAGTTGAGATGCAGGTCATAATCATGTATTTGGAGTCCATACTCTGCTCGCAACACGGTAAGAACATTTTCAACCGCTCCCCGGGCCATGCTTTTGCGGGTTAACTTTCTTCCTTCTCCTCCCACCTCTTCCTGGTCAATAACCCCGGTCACAGTCAATGCGCCAGTACCTTTGTCGACAGAAATTGCTTTAGCTTCAACTTCGATCAGCATCCCCACATTGGCCCCATATACAGCCAAGCCATTAACAACCCCAATGGCCGGGTTTTCTTTCGGTCGAACTTCGGCTCGAGGTGAAAAACGACCGTTATTTAAAACCTTTTCAACTGTTTCCAGGCTTATCTGAGAGGAATTATCCACCTGGGCAATTCCTGCTGCCAACTGCACAATATTGACCGCTTCCCGGCCATTTCCAGCATATTTCACTATTTCGTCAACCGCATCGTCGA
>CAZBKS010000383.1:0-3016 GCA_964492475.1 uncultured Syntrophomonas sp.
CAGTAAACAAGCCGGCTGTACCGGGACAAAACAAACCTGTACTTGGAGTTGAGCAGAAGAAAAATGTGGTCGATGAAGAGACCAAGATAATTTTTGAACAGGAATATCTGCGCTGCAATCATCTGGTAATCTCCAGCTTTCCCGATCAGGATAAATTACTGGGTAAAAGTATTAATGAATTGAGACAGGAATTCAGCGTTGAAAAGGGTTATACGCTGACCATGGAGGATAATACCCTGACCATCCGGCAGAAGATTGAGGATTGGTGCCCGGCTGAAAAAGAAAAATGCCGGCTTAAAGAATACCAGGGACGACTGGCGGTATACAAAGGACCCGATCCAAGCTCTGATACCCTGCTGCGGGTTACAGACATAAATATTGAAATGCTGCCGTCCCAAATAGCCGATGATATTAAACAGGGTATTTATGAATTTGATAATGAAGCTGCCCTTAATGACGCGCTGGAAAACCTGGATGAATATATTCAGTAGCAGCCTGTAGCTTGGAATCAGGCTTATATAATTTTGTAACTTTATCTTTGGGTGAGTTTTTTTCCCTAGGTTGAAGTTATAGAACTGTAAAAGCCTGATTCCGCTTTTTCTGTTAATTGTTTGAACGTATGTTTGGTATAATGTTAACTAGGGTTTTCCAGTCTGATTATATAATCGGCTTTTATTCCCGATATTTAAGATGAGCGGGCTGGGTTAAATAAAGAAAAGGCGGATTTTAAATGATAGTCCTGGGAATAGATCCTGGCACAGCTACAACCGGTTATGGAGTAGTTGAATACCAGGCCGGCAGAGAAAAGCTGATTAAATATGGTACTATTACTACGCCATCTGCTATGGATATGGCAGATAGACTGTTGATCATCAACCGTCAGCTTACTGCTCTGATACAGGAAGTCAAACCTGATGCAGCCGCAGTAGAACAGCTTTTCTTCCATAAGAATTCCAAAACCGTTATTACTGTGGCCCAGGGACGTGGGGTCGCCCTGATGACTGCGGCAGGGTTAGGCATAGCGGTGAGCGAATATACGCCCTTGCAGATAAAACAGTCGGTGGTGGGATACGGCAAAGCGGATAAAAAACAGGTACAGGTGATGGTGCAGAAGATACTGGCCATGCCGGAACTGCCGCGTCCTGATGATGCTGCCGATGCACTGGCGGTTGCTATCTGTCATATTCACTCCTGCCGTCTGGGTACATTACTCAAATCATAACCAAACATAGGGACGATTCTTTTGTTTGCCTGGCATAGGCTATTATTCCCCCAAGAAAGGTGGAGGACTTGTATTGATATCCTGTTTAAGAGGGGTCCTGTGGGAAATTGGAATGGAGTCCATTATAATTGATGTTAATGGAGTAGGCTGGGAGGTTTTGCTTCATCAGCGGGCTATGGCCGGCCTGCCCCGTGCTGGAGATCAGGTGTTTCTCTATACCCACCTGCAGGTGCTGGAAAATGAGTTTAAGTTATATGGCTTTTTGGATAAAGAAGAACTAAGGCTTTTTAAAAAACTGTTGGGAGTTTCGGGTATGGGAGCAAAAGGAGCTATGAATGTGCTGACTTTTATGGAGCCCTCTGGTTTTTATCAGGCTATAGCCAGTTCGGATGAAAAGATCCTTACTAAAATACCTGGTATAGGCAAAAAGAGTGCGGGCCGGCTGATTTTTGAACTGCGGGAAAAGATTGGCGAGCTTAACATTCCGGCAGCTGCTGATACTCCGGGCATTCCAGTGGAAGAAGTTCTGCAGGCCCTGGAAACCCTGGGTTATGGCCGCAGTGAGGTTTATTCGCTTATTATGGAATTAAAGCAAGCAGGGGATTTAAGTGACAGTGTGGAGGAAAATATTAAAAGAGTATTGAAAGCTAAAGCCCGGCAGATGAAATAAGGGGATGGAGGAATAGCTGTGCAGGATAACCGGCTGATATCAGCTCAGGTACTGGCAGAGGACGATATGGCAGATACGTCAGTCAGACCGAAGCGCCTTGAAGATTACATAGGCCAGAATAAAGTTAAAGAAAACATTTCCATATTCATATCGGCAGCCCGGGAAAGGCACAGCAGTTTGGATCATGTACTGCTCAGCGGGCCACCTGGACTTGGTAAAACCACCCTGGCTACAATAATTGCCAATGAGATAGGCAAGACTATCAGAAAGACATCCGGGCCAGCCATCGAAAGGCCGGGGGATCTGGCCGCGATTTTAACCAATATGGAACCAGGGGAAGTATTGTTTATCGATGAAATACACCGGTTAAACCGAAGTGTGGAAGAAATAATGTATCCGGCCATGGAAGATTTCAACATAGACATAGTTATCGGCAAAGGACCGGCCGCCAGAACGTTATGCCTGGACATTCCACCCTTCACCTTGATTGGTGCTACTACCCGGCCCGGCCTGTTAAGTTCACCTTTGCGGGACCGTTTTGGCATTAATCATCGCCTGGATTTTTATGAGGAAAATGATTTGAGCGATATAATAGTAAGAGCTGCACGGATACTGGGGCTTCAGATTGACCCGGCCGGTGCTCAGGAGATTGCTCGCAGATCCCGGGGGACTCCCCGGGTGGCCAACCGGCTGTTGAGAAGGGTTAGTGATTATGCTCTGGTTAAAGGAGATGGAACTATTAGCTGCGGCATGGCCAGGCTGGCTCTGGATAAACTGGAAATAGATGAATTGGGGCTGGATAACGTAGACCGGATGATACTGGATGCTGTGATTGCTAAATTCGGAGGAGGACCGGTAGGTCTGGAAACCCTGGCAGCAGCTGTATCAGAGGAGAATGATACTATCACTGATGTATACGAACCATATCTTTTGAAACTGGGTTTTATCCAAAAAACCCCCCGGGGCAGAATTGCCACCGAACACGCCTATCGACATCTGGGTTACAAAGGTGGAGGAGCGAGGGTGGAAGTACCTGGCCTGTTTGATGAACAGTAAAGAAAACCTGATTTGTTATGAATAGCTATAGACCGCATTGCTGATTAACTATGGAAAGTACTGCTCTC
>CAZBKS010000384.1:0-3000 GCA_964492475.1 uncultured Syntrophomonas sp.
CTTAAAGGGTTGATTTCAAAACCGGAGATCAAAAGAACCAATCGAAAAAACCAATTATTTTTCATAAATCGACGCCCTATCAGAAGCCCTATCTTATACCGGTCGATAGACAGGGCTTACCAGGGACGACTGCTGTCCCGGGAACATCCAGTAGTCATTCTGTCTATAGATCTTGATCCTGCGGCGGTGGACGTTAATGTTCATCCCCAGAAAAGCGAAATAAGATTTAAAGACGAACAGGGCATATTTCGAGTGGTTCTCGATGTCTTGAGAGGGCAATTGGAAAACAGCAGCTGGGGTGTAAATACTAATTACTTCAGGCCGGACGAGCTGGACAGAGGAGGAAAGAACTCCGCTGAATCCAGCATTTATCCGGGATTCAGCGGGCAGCAGCCTATATTCAGTAACAGTTTCGATACAGCACGGCCGGAGCAGACAAGTTATGAAGACCATGTTGATCTGGCCTCTCTGACCGATAATCTTGTATCCGAGCAGGAAGCAGGTAACATTGGGGAAGAGTTAAAAATTATCGGCCAGGTATTCAACTCTTATATTCTTATTCAAAAAGACGACGCCCTTTGGATCTCCGACCAGCATGCGGCCCATGAAAAGGTGCTGTTTGCCAGGCTGCTGAATGATATCCAGCAGGACCAGTACAGTGTTCAAGATCTGATTTTCCCGATAACCCTGGAATTATCATCCAAACAGATGGACGTCTTGGAGCAAAATATGGATTCCCTGAATTCTCTGGGATTTATCATTCACTTGATAGGGCCAAATTCCATTGCCATCCGAACCGTACCACTGGCTGCAGCTGGGCGGGAAAAGGAAGTGCTGGACGAAATATTTGATGAACTGCTGCAGAATAAGGTCTTGCCTGACTTAAACAGAAAGGTCTTTGCAATTATGTCCTGCAAGAAAGCAGTAAAAGCAGGAAGCCGTTTAAGGACGGAGGAAATGGAAAGAATTATTAAAGACCTGTTTGCCCTGGAGGATTACCAGCATTGTCCCCATGGCAGACCAACCATAATAAGACTTGGTCATGAAGACCTGGAACGAATGTTCAAGAGGCGATAGCATGGAAATAATTGCGACCACCACACAATCCATTGATTATTTAGCGCCTGACTTTAGAGCATTTCTGAAGGAAAGCGGAATATCTTATGTGCCCAGACAGAGGAAAAGCCTGGCCAGGATTCAGGCGGAAAATCAGGTATCAGCCGTAATAGTATGGGAAACACCCGGACCCGTCATGTATTTAAATGGGAGCAAGTTTTTTTTTCATCCCAGTATGGCCAAAGTTAGAATTTCGGCCTTCAGAAAGAATGAGACTCCGGACCCTTTGATTCAGGCCTGTGAGCTCAAGGAGGATGACCATTTTTTAGATTGTACTCTGGGTTTGGGTGCAGATGCCATTGTGGCATCGTATTTTACACCCCGGGGGAAAGTGGTAGGTGTAGAATCCTCAACTGCAGTTAGTTTCATAGTGAAATGGGGTATGCGACTTTATGAATCGAATATGCTCTGGCTGCAGGAGACCATTCAGAGAATACAGGTTATAAACCAGGAACATACTCAATATTTAAAAGACATGGAGGACAATTCCTTCGACATCGTATATTTTGATCCCATGTTCAGAATTCCCTTGATGAAAAGTCAGGCCATATCTCCATTAAGAGAAGCGGCCAATTCTGCTCCCCTCAGCGAAGAAGCAGTAGCACAGGCCTGCCGGGTGGCCAGAAGAAAAGTGGTTATTAAAGAGAGAAAGGGAAGCAGTGAATTCGAAAGATTAAATTGCACTGATATGTGCGGAAGCAGCAATAATAACGTAGCCTATGGAATAATAATACCTGATAAACACATGTTTATATAACTAAGCAAATGTTGGAAGGGATTGAAAAATGCTCAAATTAGCCGCTCTTGTGGGTCCTACCGCATCAGGCAAAACTGATTTAGCTCTTAAACTGGCCAGAAAGTTGGGCGGTGAAATAGTAAGCTGCGACTCTATGCAAGTCTATAAAGGTATGGACATTGGAACAGCTAAAGCTAAAAAAGAGGAAAGACAGGTGGTGCCTCACCACCTTATTGATATTGTCGATATTGATCAGGATTTCAACGTGGCACAATACCAGCGACTGGCCAGCCAGATTATTGCTGACATTAACCTCCGGGGCAGCCTGCCGATAATGGTTGGAGGAACTGGATTATATTATCAGGCAGTTGTAGACAACTATCATTTTTTCCCTATGGAGTCAAAAATATCGGTACGGAAAAAGTGGGAGCAATTAATAGATGAATCAGGCCTTGATTTTGCATATAAGGCATTACAGAAAGTTGATTCAGCATATAGTCAAATGATCAGCGGCAGCGATCGAAAAAGAATTGTGCGGGCCCTGGAAGTTTATGAACTGACCGGGAAGCCGTTTTCAACCTTTCAAAAACGGGACCAAAACACCTATCGACTGGCTGTAGCAGGTTTGTACCAGGAGCGCCAGGAACTCTACCGGCGAATTGATCAGCGGGTGGATCAAATGATCGAGCAGGGTCTTATAGACGAAGTGTTAGCTTTAAGACAAAGGAATAATTACCGGGATGATCTTAATTCCATGCAAGCACTGGGGTATAAACAGGTAATCGCTTATCTGAACGGATTTATCAACAGGGATGGTATGATAGATGAAATTAAGAGAGAAACCCGCAGATTTGCCAAGCGGCAGTTTACCTGGTTTAACAAAGACCAGCGCATATTCTGGATAGAAGCAGGGGAAAACACAAAAGAAGAAATAATATTAGAAAAATTGTGTGCGTATATTGAAGGACACCTGCACACAGTGTAAAATCTAATATTAGATATAGAAATATGAATGGAGGTCTGGAGTTTATGAATAAAAACCAGATTAACCTGCAGGATGCATTCCTGAACTTGGTGAGGAAGGAGAAAACCCCGGTTACCATTTTTCTTATTAATGGATTTCAAATAAAGGGTATTGTCAAAGTATT
>CAZBKS010000385.1:0-2999 GCA_964492475.1 uncultured Syntrophomonas sp.
TATCTGGTTTTTAGAGGAGCGGGGCTGGACCTTAATCTCCAGCCTTAACCCGCCTGGTATTTCAGTTATATTCAGCACCGCTATTCTTCTCCAACACTGATTTTTTCCAGATTTTCCAGCAGGTTTTTCATGTCGGCGGCATAAAAGAAGTTGGAAAGCTCGTCAATCTTTTTCTGGTTTTTATCCAGCATATCTGCCTGTCCGCTCACCTGAGCCTTTAATTCAGAATTAAAAACATTCATACGCTTGATGATTTCCTGGTATACCATTAATAAATCTGCTATCTGCCTCTTGGATGCTTCCAGCAAATTATGGGCTTCCAGTTTGGCGTTTTTCTGGTACTCTTGAGCCGTTTGCTGGGCTAGTATCAGGCTGTTGTTCATAGTCTCTTCTATACTGCGGTACTTCTTAATCTCAAATTCCAGCCTTTGTATCTCTTCTTTTAAGCGAGAATTTTCACTGTAGAGATTTTCATAATCCACCGCAATCTGGTTCAAATAATTCTTCACTTCTTCATCTTTAAAACCACGAAAACCCCGACTGAATTGATGCTTCCTGATTTCCATAGCAGTAATCAATCCAAACCCTCCTTTATAGATAAGAGGACCTCACTCATCAACGTTCTTCATTCTGCCAAAAGTCGGTAAAGAAGTTAATCCTCCCGGGAACATATTCAGCAGGCGGTTATAGTTTTCTTCCTGCTCCCATTCTCCCAGCTTTAATTTCCGTACTGCTTCTACGTAAATTGCAATAACTTCAGATAAAATGTCGGTTTCGTAATGTTGACCATCAATACGAATATGTTTTATCCCCGTTGAACTGAGCAAGGGCAGGTATGGCAGGAGACAAATTTGATAGGGATAGTAAATATAGTTCCTGCAATTCAGGTCAGCTCGCACCTGATAGAGCTGTCCTTCTGTATCCCTTAAGGTATAATCATCTCTGGTACAGAAGGCCTGACATTCATCTTCGAAAACATGAGCTGCCCTTATGATACAGTAATCGCTGATCATTCCGCATAATGGCCCGTGAACCGTAACTTCCAGATCAGTCCCGGATTTTATAATGGATTTTAAGTTTGAGAACTGCAGCTCCTGTGAAAGAGCTAACCTCTCCAGTCCCTGTGCAGAATAAAAACTGCCCGCGGTACTGTTGGTGACGTTGAGTCCATATCCACCCCAGAGTCTAAACCCCAAATCTTTAGCTATTTTCATGGAACCAAAATCATTGACCATTACTGCATATATACCAGCTCCATTAACCTCTTCCAGGATACGTTTAAATTTTTGAGCATCCTGATTATTTAAAATCCGGGGCGATTCCAATATCAGTCTAACATTACTCTTCGAGGCGGAATCTACGGCCTCATTGATTTTTCCGGCCGTCCACGCATTTGCCGGATAACGCACCGGTTCGCAACCCAGTATGACATTATCAACTCCAGTATCGCAAAGGGCTTCCAGGGCTTTCAGGCATCCTGCCTTAACGCTGATTCCTTCGATACTGCCGGCAGGTTTAAGCCCGGTCAGGTAATCATTCCTGGTTTGCTTTTCTAACAGGCAAGAGGTGCTTACGAAAAATGGTTCTCTTTCCCCGCTTACTCCTACTGATTCCGAACCAGGTCTGCCAAACAGGTTTCCAGAACAGAAATCCCTGATTCTGTTTTCCTGCAGTATTTCCATTTCCTTATCGTCCATCAGGTATGCCCCTGTTTCCTCTACTATCTTATCGAGAGCCTGGCGGTAAATCTTTATTAAATGAGCCAGATATTCCGGGGTCCGCATGCGCCCTTCTATTTTAAAGGAGCTTACTCCCGCATTGACCAGTTCTGATAAATAAGGATAAAGACAGAGATCATTATTGGCCAGCAGATAACCCTGCTGGATCGTTCCGTTGCTGCTGTTAAGGCTGTATTCCCAGCGGCAGGGCTTAATACATCTACCCCGGTTGCCGCTTTCTCCGGCTAAAAAACTGCTCATATAGCACTGCCCGGCATGAGAAATACAAAGGTCTCCGTGGGCAAAATATTCTATCCCCAAACGGGTTGATTGTTTAATGATTTTAATATCTTCCAGGGAAGTGTTTTTGGAAAGAATTACCCGGGTTAAACCTGTTTCTTCCAGGTATTTTACTGCCGGCAAATTGGATACTCCCGCCTGCACGCTGGCATGCAGGGGTATGTCCAGGTTTAGCTCATCACATATCCAGGCGGCAGCCATATCCTGAATAATTAATGCATCCACCCCGGATGCTGCAAGAAATTTAATATACTCTTTTAGTTCATCCATCTCATAATCAAAATAAAGGTTATTAATAGTGATATAGAGTTTCTTGCCTTTCCCATGCAGGTACTTAACTGCTGATCCTATTTCCTCCTCAGTGAAATTCATATCCGGCCTCAGGCCGCGCATATTAAACCTTTTTCCACCTGCGTAAACCGCATCTGCCCCGGCTTCTGCTACTGAAGTCAATACTTCCCAATTCCCGGCCGGGGCCAGTAATTCCAGTTCGTATCCTTGCTTCATTTCTGGCTCCTTTGTATAAAGTTAGAAGATTATTAAAATTAATTGAATAATTAATTTGTTAAGCAATCCTAAGGCAAAAACCGCCAGTAGGGGTGAAAAATCTATCCCATAGCCCATGGGCAGAAGCCTTCTGAAGGGGGCCATGATCGGCTCAGTAACATCATATACAAACTTGATAATGGGGTTATAGGGGTCGTGTCTGATAAATGACAATATGCACCGGCCTATTATCAGATAAATCAACACCTGAAAAGCTATATTTATAACTTGTATCAACTGATATGCAAACAACTATATTTCCCTCCCTATTTAATCTGACCGAGTTCAATGGACCTCAGGTAGGCCTTTTCAACCGCATCAAAAAAGGCTTTGCGCAGTCCATTAGCCTCCAGCTGCCTGACCCCGGCAATGGTGGTACCTGCAGGTGAACAAACCTGTTCCCTGAGGACAGCGGGATGCTCCTGACTCTTCTCT
>CAZBKS010000386.1:0-2996 GCA_964492475.1 uncultured Syntrophomonas sp.
AAACCAGGTCATCCATCTGGGCCTTGCTCACCAACGTAGCCCCTTGCCTCTCAGCCTGCTTGGCAAACCATTTATCGAATTTACCTCTAAGAACACTGTAGCTCGGGTGCGGTTCGTTCAGCAATTTGTTGTAGTCATATCTGGTTGTTACAGAGCTTTCCTTGGCCATTAGGCAGACTTCCTCATGCACGATAAACCTTTCCAAAGGTGCTTTCTTCCATAAGTCTGGTAATAAATCTCTTATAGGATTTACGTACATGCGCCCACCGGTTACGTTTTTAGCTCCGCAATAGTCCCCCCGCTCCAAAACCAAGGTCTCCAGGCCTGCTTGAGCCAGGGTATATGCGGCTGATAGTCCTGCCAGTCCGCCTCCCACAATAATGGCATCAAATATTTCTTCCTTGCCCATTACCAACACCCTACCTTCAATATTTTGTAAAGGCTGATTACACCTTGATATATTTGTTAACACTAGAACACATTCAAGCAATTTTCTGCTTTGATTAAGCACTTAAGGAAATCCAATCAGTATCAACTAATTATTGAGCAGGATTCCCGCCGCCAGCACTTTTAGAAGCGGAGCAGTGCCTTCAACCTGCGGTCCCATAATCGCATCTCCCCACAACCGAGAAATTTTATAGTCTTTCATCAGACCATATGAACCAACGATACCTATAGATATGCGGGCTATATCAACCGCCGTTTCGGTAACAAACACCTTGGCGAGAGCCGCCAGTTTGACTTGCTGCAAGTCGTCTTTCAGATGGTCGGCCGCCCAGGCAAGATGATAAGCATGCCATTTGGCCGCATCGTATTTCATATCCATCTCGGCAATATCAATTTTTACATGTTCAAATTTATTGGCAATGGGTTCACCTCTATGCGTCTTATTCTTGGCATAATTCATGCCTTCTTCGTAAGCAGCCAGAGCTATGCCCAAATTGACGCCGACTGTCCCTATTTTCCCGTGAACCATGGCAATTTTTAAAGCCCATAGGCCCTGACCACTTTTGCCTAGCATATTTTCAGCAGGAACCCTGACATTGTTTAAATAGACATCATACAGAGGTCCGCCATGCATTCCGATTTTATCCCAGGGTTCAGACAAAGAATATCCTTCACAATGCTTTTCAATAATAAATGCAGTAGCCACACCTGTCTCACTTTCCTTGGCTACAACCACCAGTGGTCCTTTATACCCAGAGTTAGTTATAAAGCGCTTGGTTCCATTTATAATATAGAAGTCACCATCCTTGGTGGCTGTTGTAGCAAGCTGCTTGGGATCAGATCCGGTTCCTGGTTCGGTAAAAGCAAATGAACATATCTCCTCGCCCTTGATGGCTTTGGGCATGAATTTTTTCTTTTGTTCGTCGGTTCCAAAATGATTGATGACGCCTAATCCCACGTTGTTAACCGCAATAATCATCCCCACGCCGGAACATGCCTTGGAAAACTGCTCCAAAGCCACCATATAACTTAGATAGCTGGCATCGCCACCGCCATATTCTTCAGGCAGATGAATGCCAAACATACCCAATTCGCTTAGTCCATCAATAATTTCTTGGGGCACCTCATTGGTCTTGTCAATCTTATCAGCCAGAGGTAATATCACTTTATCAGAGAAATCTCTGGCTGCTTTTTGAATTAATTGTTCTTCCTTGTTCAGATTAAAATCCATAAGAACCTACACTCCTTTTAATGGGTGAAATATTTTTGGTACATAGGGTCATCCGATCCACAGGGAAGAAGCTAAATTTGCACTAAATATTAAAAGGCTCAAATTGGCTCCCTCCCCGAAGTACGTTTGCCTAATTAAAAAATTATGGCTAAATAGTAAGAGACCTGGTCCCCGTTGTGATCCTAGCAATGATTTCCAACAACATCTGTTCTGAACCAGCCCCAATTTGGGTTAGTTTTGCGTCTCTAAGGCTGCGCTCAATCTTGTATTCCCTGATCAAACTATAACCGCCAAAAACTTGCATCATTTCAATGGCAGAACGCACGGAAGCCTGGGCGTTGAATACTTTATATTCAGTAGCTTCCAAAGCAGCAGTTTCTCCTCTATCTAATTTAGATGCAGCTGCATACATAAGGAGTTTCGAAATATCATATTCAAGCCTGGTTTGGGCGATTTTGTCCCGGAGTTGGCTGTATTGGACGATGGGATGTCCAAATTGAGTCCTTTCTTTGGCATATTTAACTGCCAGATCAAGACTATACCCCTGTAAACCAGTCCAGATAGATGCTAACCCAGTTCTTTCATATTCCAGATTAGTAACCCCGACTTTGACGAATCCGTCTCCTTCTTCTAAAATACGGTCTTCAACGGGTACTTGTACATTATCAAAATGTACTTCTGATTGTTCAGAGCCACGAGGGCCAATTTTATCAAACGGTTCACCAATAGTTATCCCCGGTGAATGCATGTCTACCATGAAAGCTGTGATGCCACGGGCTTTCTTGCTCCTGTCGGTTGATGCCATTAACATTCCTATATCCGCTTTGGCAGCATTGGTAATAAATGTCTTAGTCCCATTGACAATGTAATAATCTCCTTTACGCACCGCCGTGGTTTCAACTCCAGCGGCATCAGATCCCACATTGGGCTCGGTCAGCATAAAGCAACTCATCCATTCGCCGCTGGCCAGTTTGGGCAAATATTTCTTTTTCTGTTCCTCATTGCCACATTTTAGGATCGGAATACTTCCAATGGTGAGATGAGACCCCCAAGTTAAAGCCGAACCCACATCTCCACCAGCATGTACTGCAGCCTCCATAATAATACAGGTCTCCAGCAAACCTAAGCCAGCTCCCCCATATTCTTCAGGAACCAGCAAACCGCACCAACCCAACTCACGGAAACGCTGCCATAGCCATATTGGGAATCTATTAGACTGATCCACTTCTACACTCCGTGGTTCCCATTCTTCTTCAGCAAATTTATAAGCTGTGTCATGCATTTTCTGTTGTTCTTCACTTAATCTTAAATCCATTAC
>CAZBKS010000387.1:0-717 GCA_964492475.1 uncultured Syntrophomonas sp.
ACAAAGATACCCCGGGCAGATTTTTATTGCCGATACTGTCAGCAGAAAATCTGGACAAACTAATCATAGATTTGGTAGCCAAATTCAGATGGGAATTATCACGTAAAATGTCTGGCTTTTATCGTAAGGACTCTAACGAAAGCAGTCTTGCCCATGATTATACTTATTATATCCAGTTCCATAAAAACAACCAGGAACTCTCCCGGGAAACCAAGGCCAAGATTAAAGAACAAGTAAGACGTAATCGTTCAAATATCGAAGCAATTTTCGCCGCAGACTATTATGCCTGGATAAATTATGAATCAAAAGGATTAACCCGCTTGAATCAAGTAGTATGGAAGATTTTATTTAAGCATTGCCCATTCTCCAGTGAAATCCGTGAACAGATGATAAAACATCCCCGATATGGAAAGGATGTTTCAAACAACAAGTATTTTAGAGAGAAACAGTTGAAGTTCTTAAATGCTCGTTATTCTAAAGCACTAAAACCAGGACAGGAGTTAGATGATGCACTTAATCATAATCTCAAGTATTATCAATTATAGAATTATGCAATGGCCCATCAAACCAAAGAATAGATGCCATATTCATTATCAGTTCAGGGATCCCCTAAATTAGTGGGTGCGATTATGAAATCTTTAGAAGATATGTTGTATAATTCAAGCTAAAATTATTGAGTTAACATAACGATAAAAGAAGACTAAAAACACAAAACAA
>CAZBKS010000387.1:727-2995 GCA_964492475.1 uncultured Syntrophomonas sp.
TGACCTGACATCAGGGTCTAGTGCTTTCTTTTTGCTAAAGTCAACTTCAGCTAGATGGCTGTTATGCCAGCGAAGAGCCGTCGCAAAGATAAATGATGTACTACAGGAAAGGGTGCTTTGGATGAGCTTTTTTGACAGCAGGGTTTGCCCGTTTGACAGAGGCTGTTGAGCTACCCCTGATTGTTTCAATGCTTCTTTCCAAAAGGCATCCATTCCCGCATTATATCCAGAGCATTTCCCATGTAATTACCCATTCTGATCATGTGCACAAGCATATCAATGTCATGCCGGGTTTCTTCGCCGTAATTATCAATAATCTTTTGGACAGCTTGAGGGTTCGGGTTACAATCGCTTTCCGCCCAGTGCTGTGCATACAGCAGGGCCGGAGCTTCTTCAGCTGGGCAATTCTCCACGCTGCCTGCCAGGAGTTTGCCGGCTTCTTCGGCGCTTATACCGTTCTCTAAAGCCAGTTGAGTATGATAATAAGAACAAAAACGGCAGTTGTTAACTGATGTAACGGCCAGCATAAGCCGCTCTCGGAAAGCTGGAGAGATATAACCATTTCGCATAGCTGACCTGATATGTTTACGATGTTTTAGAATGAAAAAAAACTCCTGCCAAAACTGCCCGAAACTCCTGAAAGTTCTTTTTTGGGGCATATCCATTGTCTCCTTCAATAGAACATTATTTAATATAATTATACCCCAAAATACATCTCATCCCAGCTGAAAGCATAGATAGCCCGGTCAGTTCTCGGGAGATGTATCTGGATAAACCCTTGGAGAACATGTGCCAGGAAGGGATTATGCAGCCGAAAGAAGAATAGCAGGTCGATTCTGTCATGAAGGCATGGGGAATAATTCGACGATGGTTATGACCATTTTAAATCGCGAAGTCGAATACCCAAGTCGCAATCATTAAGCGTCAACATGTTGGGCCGGGCAGATGAATTATAGGACTGTATTATGTAAATCTATACAGGCAATATTTTAATTATTATTAGGGAAATAAACGATGAATGTTGTTCCGTTTTCACTGGTGGTTACATCGATACTGGCATTGTGTCGTTGAGCTATACCATAACAAACTGCCAATCCTAAACCGGTTCCGTCTGGCTTGGTGGTCAAGAAAGGGGTGCCCAACCTTTCCAGTATTTCAGGTCTTATTCCGTGGCCGCTATCCTTGATGGCTAATACAACTTCTCTATCTCGAAGGAATGTATTTATGTTTAAAGTTCCACCGGGCGACATTGATTCCAGTCCATTGCAAACCAGATTAAGCAGAAGCTGACGAATCTCTTTATCGTCTATTAATGAATCCGGAATTTTTCTTAATGCAAGTTTAATGGTCATATCCTGAGAGACGGCTTTGGCCTGTAATAGTGGGAAAATGCTCAGAATAACGTCATTAAGGTTTTGCGGCTCTAGTTTGACCAATTTATTTCTAGCCAGGGATAAAAATTCCGTGATTATAGAATTTGCCCGGTCCAGTTCTTCAATCATCAACTCAAAAAACTCTTTGTCTTGAACATAGTCATCCTTTTCCTTGAGAACCTGCAGAAAACCTCTTACTGTTGTCATTGGATTTCTAAGTTCATGCCCGATGCTGGCAGCCATCTCCCCTACTAAATTAAGTCTGTCAAGTCGGCTCATGGCAGCTTCCATTTTTTTTCTTTCAGTAATGTCGGTAAAAATAATTACCGTGCCTTTAAATTTCTCGCTAACATCCAGCATGCTCATAAAGCTGATCAACATGGTTTTTGTGCCTTTTTCGTGGAGATTGATATCCTTTTCAACTTTGGACTTAACATTATTTCCCGCCATAAAACAATTTAAATCTTCCACCAGCCATGGAAAAACCTGGTCAAACCGCTGTCTGACTTTATTTTCAGAATAATAGTCTGACCCGGGAGTAGCAGTCCCCTGTAAAAATTCAAGCGCTGATAGATTAAGGTTATCGATTGATTTGTTCTCGTTTACAATTATTATGGGACTGGGAATGCTCTCAAAGAGGGTTAAATACTTGGTTTTTTCGTTGGTAATATTTCTATTATTGATTTGTAGCTGTTCGATTAGTTCGTCCCTGCTTTCGCTGGTCCACTCCCTGATAAACCCCATTTCTACGCGATCAAAAAAACGGAGAATAAATAATAAATACTTATGCTTGCTTGTTACAGGGAAATCACTCTCCAGCACCAAATCCAGGTAAGCCTGGCGATAATATATCATCAAACCCAGGAACATCTCCAGATCGCGGTACACCATTTTG
>CAZBKS010000388.1:0-2993 GCA_964492475.1 uncultured Syntrophomonas sp.
TCTTTATAATTCAACTTATATATCTTAATGTCTTTATAATAATGTGATAAAATTTATTTATAATTTTTCCCTTCCAAGGCCATGCCATTTGCTCCATATTGACACAAACCTACTCCATGGCCATATCCCCTACTGTTGATGATCAAAGCACCCTTATCTATTTTAAAATCCCAATATGTTGAGGGGAGATTGAATAGTTGACGGAATCTGCTGGCTGATATTTCCTGGTCGTTTACCTTGATTTCTCTAGCTCTTCCACTCTGGCTTTTTTCGCTTATTTCTATATGGGGGCTGCTGCCAGACAGTAAACCACTAATGTCATTCAAATCCTGATAGGAAACAACCTGCCTGGTTTCATAATAATTGGAAATGGAACAGTAATGGCACTCAACAGATTGCAGGTAGGGGATTTCCGTTCCCCAGACCTCTGCAGCACTCTCTGTTTGCCCTCCGCAGGTTGAATGATATAGCGCATCGATGGGTTTATCCTGGTAAGTTATTATTTCTCCGCTGGTAGATGAAACGGCCAATTCTATTTTGGCCTTCAGCATCTCATACTGGGCCGGGTGTAGATCTTTAAACTGCTCCCAGGAGACATAGGCCTGACAACAGGTGATATCATCAGACAAATCTGCATCCAGCGGATAGGATCGGTTTTCCATAATTTTTCTACAGGCATAGGTTCGCGCACACAAAGCCTGAGACTTTAATGCTTCCGAAGCAAAAGAGGCCGGCATTTCCGCAGCTACTACCCCGCATACATATTCTTCTATTTCTAATACAATTATTTGCTTTGACTCATGTAGATACAATCTGATTATGGGTTGGAGAATTTTTTCCGAGGAATGATCCTGATGAAAATAGGAGGTTAAAACTGCTGCCACGATTCCAACTATTCCTAACACTATTACCTTATTTACAAGCCTTTTCTTATTCATGTATTAATATTATTAAAACCGGCCAATAATTATGACCGGTTCCAATAACATTAATTTCTATAAATATTTGCTCCCACCTGGTTTAATTTATCTACAATATGTTCATAGCCCCTGTCAATATGATGACTGTTACTTATATGAGTAGTTCCTTCGGTAATCAATCCAGCAATCAGCAGTGCGGCTCCAGCCCTTAAATCCGTAGCGTTTACATTAGCAGCGCTAAGCTGTGGCACCCCCTTAACAATCGCAGTTCTGCCTTCTATCTTTATGTTGGCACCCATTCGCATCAATTCCTGGATATGCATAAACCGGTTTTCAAAAACTGATTCGGTAATTACACTGCTGCCCGAAGTACGGCTTAAATAGGCCATAAATTGTGCCTGCATATCGGTAGGAAACCCTGGATAGGGAAGTGTTTTAATATATATGGGTCTTATTGGCCCGGTCCTTTGTACCCTTATTTCATGGTCCATTTCATGAACTTGGGCACCACTTTCCAGCAGTTTAGCAGTAGTTGCTTTAAGATGTTCTGGAATGACATTTTTTATCAGTAGATTGCCTCCGGTAGCTGCTGCTGCCACCATGTAGGTTCCAGCTTCTATCCGATCCGGGATAGGGGTATAAGTAGTTCCATGCAGTTTCTTCCGGCCTTCAATTTTTATCAAATTGCTTCCGGCGGCATGAATTCTCCCGCCCATACTGTTAATAAAATTGGCCAGGTCTACAACTTCTGGTTCCAGAGCAGCATTTTCTATATATGTGGTACCTTCAGCCAGAGCAGCTGCCATCATTAAGTTTTCAGTAGCTCCTACACTTGGGAAATCCAGGTATATATGATTACCTTTTAGTTCCCTGGCTTCCGCAATGACATTGCCTCCCGTTAATTTAATTTTTGCCCCCAAAGCTTCAAAACCCTTCAGATGTAAATCAATTGGCCTGGTACCAATGGCACAACCGCCCGGCAGGGATATCTTAACGATTTTTCGAGTGGCTAATATCGGCCCCATTAATAGTAATGATGCCCTGATCTGCCTGACCAAATCATAGTCCGGATAGATGTTGCTTACGAAACTTCTAATGCACAAAGAATTATCTTGTTTGACCAGACAGGCACCTAGATTCTGGAGTAATTTTTTGACTATTTCCACGTCATTAATTTCCGGTATCATATTGATCTGAATCTTATCTTCACTTAATAAAGCCGCAATCAAAATTGGCAAAGTAGCGTTTTTGGAGGTACTGATTTCGATATTTCCCTGCAATGTAGTTTTACCCGCAACTGCTATTTCCAAAACCATTCCTCACCTCCTGATGTATTAATAATCTCCGATAATTAATGGCTGCCCGATATATATAATTGCTTCTTTCTGCTGCAAAGTACTTTTTGCGGCAACTTGTAAATTATATTTTTTGTTCTGCACGGTGATGCTGTTGTCAAATAATGGTGTATAAGCAGTAATGCTGGTTAAATATTGGTCCTCATAAAGCTCACTGGAGTCAGCTTCCAGGTTTTGTAGAATTACGTTGATTAATTTTTCCCTGGATTCCCGGTCGACATAATGGTCCACCTTTCCTGTATAAAGGTAGTAATACTGCCAGACTATTTTACCGGCTCGCAGCTTTTCTTCAACTTTGCTAAGATCATAACTTTGATCAGGGCTAATAGCGTTTAGAAGGAAATAGGTCTCATTGTTATCGCTGTTCGTTTCCGCCGAGATAGTATAAGTAACCTGGTCTGCGTGAACAGTATAACTAATAATATTGCCTGACTCCTTATCAGTTCTGACCACCTTTTCGTTATCCAGAGTTATTCCCAGATTACTCAGGACTTCATTAAACTTGCGCTCCAGGTCATCTTGAGAAAGCTTTTGATTTATTTTAGCCCAGCAGTCAAGACGTGATTCGAGTGAAATTGCACCGATTGATGCAAATGATAGGTAATATGGAGATTGATGATCAATTTTATTGTAAACCATATAATCAATACCGTATCCACTGACCGTACATAAAGATGCAAATACAATTAAATATGTCAATACCCTTTTCATTAACATC
>CAZBKS010000389.1:0-2985 GCA_964492475.1 uncultured Syntrophomonas sp.
CCACAAGCAAATTTAACATATTCAGCCTCTTAAGTCAAGCACACTCCACTCTCGGAGAACTTTAATAAGCAGATGTAAATATGTTATATTCGGCAGTTCCATATTTTGATTTAGAAGTAAGTTTAAGCTTTTTGCCAATCTTTTTCTCTATGTAATCCAGGTCGGCCTTATCTTCAGACAATACCTTTATGAGTTCCGAATTCGCCTCGCAAATAATTTCGTCATCTTCTAAATAGTCCATATTTACTAGTTTCCTCTTAATTTCACAGCTTACAGCCTCCAAATTAATAGTACGCCCCCGGCCATTGCAGTGGCTGCAGTCATCTGCAAAAAACTCGCTAACCCCATAGCGTGACTTCTTCCTGGTCATTTCCAGAAACCCCAGGCCGGTCATGCCTACAATTCTGGTATTGGCCTTATCTTTGGCAAGTTTGGTTCTGAGTGTACTGATTACTTCCTCCTCATTCTCTTTGTTTTTCATATCTATAAAATCAATTAAAACAATACCACCGATACTTCTCAACCGCAGCTGTCTGGGAATCTCTATCGCTGCTTCCATATTCAGTTTAAAAACAGTATCTTCGAAGTCGTTTTTGCCGGTATACTTTCCGCTGTTAACATCTATTACGGTCATAGCCTCAGTCTCATCGATTATCAGGTAGCCGCCATTTTTGAGCCATACCTTCCGGCGCAGGGTCCTCTTAACATCCTTTTCCAATCCGTATTTTTCAAAGAGGGCTCCCTGATCATATATAATTTCCCGGCAGGAAGCATTTTTCTTGCCCACATAGGCGCTTATCCGGTCTTTAAGCTTTTTATTATTAATAACAATTCTTGATATTTCAACATCCAAATACTCTCTCAAGGTCCTCTCCAGGGTGTCAATATCTTCATAGATCAGGCTGGGACTGCGAGCCCTATCATAGCGTTCTTTAATATCCAGCCATACCTGCAGGAGTTCTTGTAACTCGGAAAGCAGTTCCTCATCTTTGGTTTCCATACATGCAGTTCTTACTATTACCCCCATATTATCGGGTTTATACAGTTCAATAATGGTTCGCAGATACTCACGGCGATCATTATTGGTTATTTTTCTTGAAATAGATACTTCTTTCTGAAAGGGCAGTAAGACCAGGTAATGACCTGGGATGGTCATATTTCCAGTTACCCGCGCCCCCTTGTCTGAAAAGGCCTCTTTTTTAACCTGCACCATTATATCCTGTCCGCTTTTCAAAAGGTCGAAAATGTTGGCGCCCCTTTTGAAACCTGGAACTATAATATCACCCTTGTAAAGGAAGGCATTCTTGGCCAGGCCTATATCTATAAAAGCACAGGATAGACCGGGTATTATATCTTTTACCCGGCCTTTATAAATATTACCTACATTGTCATTTTGGTCAGCCCAGAATATTTCGGCCAGCCGCCCATTTTCAACAACGGCAACTCTTGATTCCCAAGGATATACTTCGACAACGATCTCTCTTTCCAACTAACTCACCTTTTCCAACGGAGAATAGAATAAATTTCCAACCCGTATGAAATTTCCGCTGCGGACTATATTGACTACCTCTTCGTGCTTGATACCCTGTTCTTTTAATAAATCCAGCAGCTCATCATAGCGGACATTTACTGGCTCCCCAACATTTACCCATATACTTATCATAGCAGACTCCCGATGGTAGTTGACAGTAATTTTAAAAATTCCTGGACGCAGATCCTTGTCAATTCCCTTCTGCTTGCCCCTGCTTTTTACAATCAACTTATTTTGGCGCATTATGTTATCAGACAGCTCTGAATAGTCATGTTCATTATTTATTAATATAAAAGTATAGCAGGCGGCATTAATAATCTTCATCAGAGCGGCCTCCTGCTCGTTTAGTTTAACACACTGCTCTATTTCCATTCCCAGTGGCAGAACCCGATTCATCTTTTCCATAAATTCATCCGGCTGCATTTCCTGCATTATTTCCAGATCGAAGTATTCCTTTTCCCCCCACACCCCTACCGGCAGTACTGTGCCCATGGACAGCTTGATATGAGGATTGAATCCTTCGCTCAGGGCAAATGGAATACCCGCCCGCCTCAGAGCCCGGGACATAAGGTTCATCGTATCCAGATTGCCCAAAAACTTTAAATCGCTCCCTACCCGGTACTCAGCTCTTAATCTCATCCCCGCATTCCCTCCTTGATATCAAGATCTATGTCAAAAGCGGGACATATCCCACATCCCTTGCAGCCATCCCAGCGGCAATCTCCAGTAGTGATGCCAGCGGCTGCTTTTTCATTCTCATTCTGCAAATAAGCTTTGCTTACTCCCGTATCAATAAAATCCCAGGGCAGCACCTCATCGTAGGAACGAGGGCGGGAAGTGTAAAAATCCGGGTCGATATTGGACTCCCTGAAAGCCTCCATCCAACGACTGAAATTAAAATATTCCGACCAGCCATCAAATTTGCTGCCTTTCTGCCAGGCCAGATAAATTGGTTCAGCTAATCTCCGGTCTCCGCGGGAAAATACCCCTTCAAGATAACTGGTCCTGCTATCGTGGAAACTCATTTTGATTCGTTTCATTTTATGACGATTTAAAATCCTTCTTTTTTCTTCCAGCTCTTCAATTGTGCTCTGTGGGTGCCATTGAAAAGGAGTATGGGCTTTAGGAACCAGAGAGGCAACACTGGCCCTTATCTCAACTTTCCTTCTGGCATGCTCATCTCCCAGGGTCCGGACTCTCTTAAGTAATTCCAGAATGCCCTCCAGATCAGCTTCCGTCTCCCCAGGCAGTCCATCCATAAAATATAATTTTATCGCCAACCAGCCTGATTGAAAAGCAGTTTTTACTGCTTCCAGCAGCTGTTCCTCGCTAACATTCTTATTGATCATATCCCTCATTTTCTGGGTGCCTGCCTCTGGTGCCAGGGTCAGGGTAGTTTTACGGACTTTCTGCACTTCATTGGCCAGTTCAATAGAAAAAGCATCTACTCGCAG
>CAZBKS010000390.1:0-2984 GCA_964492475.1 uncultured Syntrophomonas sp.
CTCCCATCCCCAGGTTGTTAACGAAAAACACCGGCAGTAATAATACAAAAACGATCAATATTATGTATTTAATATATCCAGCCCAGCGAGGTATGGTCCAGGTGGGAGAAGGCAGTTTATTTAAAAGCTCCTGTATAAGTCCAAATGGGCACAACCATCCACAAACCAACCTGCCCATAAGAACCCCAAAGAGAAGCAGGGTTCCAGTAACATACCAGGAAATAGTATATTTCCCGCTGGCCAGGATGGTCTGCAAAGCCCCTAGAGGGCAGGCGCCTATTGCAGCCGGACACGAATAACAGTTCAAACCTGGCACACAAACATGCTTGCTGGCGCCCTGATATATGCGGCCCTGGATAAAACCGGATAAATTAGCATTGGTGAAGAGGGCACTTATAGACTGTACAAGCTTCCGGTTCAAATCAACCAATCCCTATACATTCCAGGCAAATCTTTACCGCCTTGGTATATACACTGACTGCCTCACCCCGGGCTGCCCCGAGTATAAGCAGTGCAGTTCCCATAGTGAGCAGTATTATTCTTAAATGCTTTTTATTCATATGTTTCACTCCAGAAATTATTCTAATCCGCTTCACTTTCCAGCAGTCCTTCAATAATACTGCTGTAGTACTCATAATCCCTGGCCCCGCTTATTATCGTATCTAATAAGCGTCCTTCGGAATCAACAAATAAGGTAACCGGCACATAGTCAAACTTGCTTATCAGGTTATCCATAAGCGATTGATCCGGGATAAGATTAAGGTAAGTTGCACCCTGAGCAGCAGTTATCTGCCTGGCCTCCTCCGGCTTGCTGTCAGCTACAATTCCAATAACCTGCACCTGCCGATCCTTAAAATCCTCCTGCAGTCTTTGAATATCTGGCATCTCATTGATACAAGGACCACAAAAGGTCCCCCAGATATTTATCATGGTCAACTCAGATTGGCTGAAGATTTCATTGCTAACCGTGTTACCCTCCAGGTCAGCCGCCTGAAAATCGGCCAAAATATTCTCCGTCCTGTCATCTTGTGTATCCTGGCTGGGACTAACCTGACCAGAATCCTGATTACACCCTGATAAACTACTCAGCAGCAGTATACATATAAAGATTATACTCCATCTTCTCATATGCCTTTCCTCCATTTTAAGCTGCAAAATAAACTTGCTGGCACCTAAGGGCGTTTACAGGTGCAGCGTCCGTCCTGATTATGGTATTAAAAACACCTATTCCTGCTAATTAATATTTTATCTTTCTTTGCTCCTAGCAACTCACACCTTGAGATGGTCCAACCATTGCACTATTGTATTTCCCAGTTCCTCTTCATGACCATCATAGAAATGGTCTGCACCACTTATCTCCACTGCAATGGTCCTATCAGGGTAAGCGGCATTGGCCTTGATCCTCTCGATCAACGCCCTGCTGACTGGCGGAAAATCCTGACTTCCCCTGCTTATAAATATAGAGCAGTAGACCTCCTACCTCAACGAGCTTTCTTAATATATGCTTTTAGTTTTTCCAGAAGCTCTTTTTTAGCCGCTGCGGACTTGACCTTTTTATTAATCAGTTCGGTTTCCGGGTATACCCCCTGGGTATTTTTTCTTACCTTAATTACGTCATTGAACACTATCTTCTCATCTTTCTTGACTACCACTTGAACCTCATAATCTTTAGTCTTTTCAATCTTATGTCCTTTTATCTGAGTGGCCTTCAATATCTCAAAACTGTAGCTTACCATGAATCTACCTCCTGCCTTTCCAGATCAAAGTAGTTAAGCTATATTAATACATTCTCGCAACAAGGTATTTTCCCTGCCATTTTCGAAAACCTGGCCGCAGATTTTATGATGCCTGGGTTTTAATCATGGTCAGCGCCTCCTTAACGAGAAAAAAAAAGCTGCCTGTCATACAACCGGCAGCCGTCGCTTTATCAATATTTGCTTTGAATAAATAGATTTTAAAAGTACTGATTGTTATTGGGATTTTGGGGCTGTACCAGGAGCGGGTTATTGCGTATGACAAATATAAATACGGGAAATAGGCACAGCAACACTGATAATACAGTATATAAAATTGCATTAGTACTGTACATTTCAAACAGTCTATAGAGAAAGACCACAAAGAATACCGTGGCAGCAAGCATTATCAACCATCCAATAAAGGGTATAGATCCAAGTAAAATATTTCCTACCATAGCTGCCGGCAGTATAATCTCCAGCTTATCAACCTTGTAACCAAATAGATCCATACTTCCCACCAGCATACCCAAAAGATACAAATCTGCTATCGGCACCCATCCCAGCCAGGGATTTTCAAACCCCCGGTTAGCTGCCAGAGCACTTATACCCAAAGATTTCAAAACATAAAAAACCACAAAAACAATAAACCATACAAAACCTAGAGCTCCCAGCAATCCCCAAAACACTGCCTCTCCTCCATACATAAACTCTACCTCCTAAACCTCTCATTTAATTTAGCCAAGCATAACCCATCTCCATATACCACTCCGGCCCTCTACCATTCTATGCGTAATACGACCGAAGTGTATATAAGATATAATAGATTACCCTTCCAACTCTATTATTAGACATTTTTAAGTGTTTTTCCACCTTTTACGGAATATTTTTCCGTAAAAAAGACCCGGGGACAGCTTATATTTATCCCCGGGTCTCATTTCTTTATGTGCAGACTTCCTTCGCAGTTGTGTATCCCTGACCTTACAGGGAATGCTTCATACCTTTCTGAAGCAGAGTATAGGGAACTTTAAACTCAGGTATTCCGGCTGCGTAAGGAGCTATCTCATATAACTCAAAGTATATGACCAGCCCATCAGCTTCCAGGTAATATGAGTGATCTTCTTTTACTCCGGGAAAGGCAACTATATCATCCTCAAAATACATTTCCGGGTTCTCCTGCATCTGCCTGCTTATTTCCTGGTTCAATACCGACCTGTAATCAAAGCTGGCCGCGAAAAGATCACTCAGTTT
>CAZBKS010000391.1:0-2979 GCA_964492475.1 uncultured Syntrophomonas sp.
AATACTGTTCATTCTTATTTGTTGTTTTCTGTCCATTTTAGTTTAACGGTTACAGATGCTACGGTCGGGCCGATAGTCTGCATGGAATCCATAAACTTCTGCAAGCGTTTAACATATTGCAGCAGTCCTTTAACGGCAGACAGTTCCTCCGGGGTCATAACTCTTCCTTCGGGACCGCCCGCTCCCCCATCAATGTTTTCCAACGCGCTAAGGGGAATGCTGGAATTCACTTCCAGTATTCTTCTGGCTTCGGTAGTTTCGTTCATCCATTTCCCGATTACATATAAATCAATTAAAGGATTAAGCTTTTCAATTTTACTTTGAGCCTGTTTGGACAAAGCATACTGTTTCAGATCTTGTTTTACCTTATCGTATTCGAGTATTTCCATAATATAAGCGTTCATTATTTTAATACCTCCTGTATTTTCATAGCTGTTCAGTTTTTCCGCCAATTTTCTTCTCTTACTGCAGATAAAAATGGCTGTTATCGGACCACAGGGATACGTTAACAGCCAACAAAAATATGATTTAACTTACCGGAAAAGAACAGACATGAAAATGAAAATGCCGTGCAGGGAGCACGGCACAGTATAATGCACTATTCCGGAAGAATGAAAATAACTTATACCCGTGTTCTCAAATAACCAGTCTAATGGTACAACAACAACGACCAGCGTTTCCCGTTGGTTCCCTTTAGACTACCATATTCGGTTAAGGTTAATTGATAACAGACTCCGACATAAATTCATTCTCCTAAATATGACTTATCATCATTATATTAGAGCATTTATTGGGTACTAGTCAAATGTTTATCGCAAAAACAGCGTGTAATTTTGAATAGACTAAGCAGGGTTATTCTTTCCAGATATATAGATACCAGTATACAGGCATGGCAAACACGTTGCCGTAATCTATAAGGCATCCTCGCCTTCTTCCCCCGAGCTTATTCTAACTACCCTTTCCACCGGAAATACAAATATTTTCCCATCCCCTACCTGTCCTGTTTGACAGACCTTCTGTATTACAGTAATAATTTCAGAAACTGATTCATCTATACATACTATCTCCACTTTTACTTTTTGAAACAGATCAATCACATGTTCCTTGCCGCGGTAATACTGTTTCAATTCTTTTTGCAGACCTCGGCCCAGAACTTCATATACTGTCATGCCCCTCACGTTTATGGCCGCCAGCGCGGTTTTTAATTCTTCCAGTTTTGAGGGTCTAATTATAGCCTCGACTTTCTTCAAAATATTACCTCCCCATTGATGTAATGTTGCGGTTATTAAGAATATACAAGGTCAGATTAATATTTGCTTTAATTTTGATATAACTACTAATGAGTATATCAGAAAAAACAATATTCAAGAACACGACATTCGTTGATATACAATGCCAGCAATAGTGATACAAAAATGGAACAGGAAGCTTTTGCTTACCGTCCCATAACTCAAAATATTTCCCGCTCATGTCTATATACTTCTATTTATAAATATTATATCAACTTGTTCTTTCACTAAAGAAAGCGTAAGCCGAAATGTCATGCTCAGAAAGATCCAAACCCTGTATCTCTTCTTCGGCTGACACGCGTATTCCCATGGTTTTTTTCAAAATGGTGAAAATTAAATATGTAGCAGCAAAGGCCCAGATTGAAATTACGGCTGCTCCTAAAAGCTGCACCCCAAGAAGATGTATTCCTCCTCCGAAGAAAAGGCCGCCTTGCTCGGCAAACAGACCCACTGCAATTACTCCCCAGCCGCCATTAACGCCATGGACGGCAATAGCTCCTACCGGATCGTCAGCTTTCATCCGGTCAAAGAAATTAACTGCTATAACTACCAGCACTCCGGATACGGCGCCGATGATCACCGCACTGCCCGGGCCAACAAAAGCTGTGCCTGCTGTGATAGCCGCCAGTCCGGCCAGTGAGCCGTTCATGGTCATACTGGGATCGGCCTTGCCGTACTTGAACATGGTAAACAGTGCTGCTACCGTACCACCCGCTGCTGCTGCCAGATTAGTGGTCAAAGCGATTCTTGCAATATTTAGATCAAGTCCGGATAATGAACTGCCGGCATTAAACCCAAACCAACCGAACCACAATATAAATGTTCCTAAAAAAGCCAGATGAAGGTTATGGGGAGGCAGGAAATTAATGGAGCCGTCCTCATTATAGCGTCCTGATCGAGAGCCCAGTACTATCACTGCAGCGAGGGCGCTCCAGCCTCCAACCGAATGAACTACTGCTGAACCGGCAAAATCCAGCATACCCAGATTACCTAACCATCCGCCAACTCCCCATACCCAATGTCCTGCCATCGGGTATATTACAGCCGCTGCCAGGGCCGTATATATTATATAGGGGCCAAACTTCATGCGTTCAGCTACTGCTCCCGATACAATAGAGGCCATAGCCATGGCGAAGGCCGCCTGGAATAACCAGTAAGCATAGATAGGTATTCGCAGCTTAATGTGAGTCAAATCTCCACCGATAAAAAAACCGGTACTGCCAAATAGGCCGGCCTTATCGGCTCCGTACATGATAGCAAATCCTACTGCCCAATAGCTCAGCATTCCAACTGTGCAATCCATGAATACCTTCATAACGATGTTTAAAGAGTTCTTGGCACTTATGAAACCCGCCTCCAGGAAGGCAAAGCCACCCTCCATAATGAATACCAGTGCCGCACAGAGCAGCACCCATACCGTGTCGATTGCTGAGGCAAGCTCCGCCGTAGTAAATACTTCCATTATCACAACCACTCCTTCTTAAATTTAACCAATAAAAAAGGCGCCTTTATATAAGACTTCAGATGCTGTAATCTAGTCTTACAAAAGAGCGCCTTCGCCCGACAGGAAATATCCTGATCTATTCTTTTTATACAAAAATCTGTCTATTCAACAAAATTATTCTATCATTATTGTCATTTTCTATAATAAACCCATACACTAAATTCTAGCAAGAAAAAAATATGTTCA
>CAZBKS010000392.1:0-2978 GCA_964492475.1 uncultured Syntrophomonas sp.
TTATCAGCTATGGAGGGAGCTCTATGATCACCAACCTTCTGGCTGTTGCCTTAATCCTAAATGTAAATATTCGCGGCAAGAAAATAGTTTTTTGAGGATTCAGGCATAATAGCATAAAGGGGGAGATTTGAATTATAATATGAAATAGATTTAACTGGATAGCCGCTGCTGTCCAGTTGTTTTTTTATGCCTCATTAATGCTGTTGTCAGCAGCACATGTCATCTGTACAAGAAACAATAGTTCATAATCAATTTACTAGAAAAAGGAAAAAGTATCCACCTGCTATGTCATAAAATCTGACCTAAAGATATATATTTTAAGAGAATAAGATTCTGCCCGTTTGCTAAACTTGGAAGTCCATTCAAAGGGGGCCATACTAATGCTGGGAAGCTTTAGAAGCAGGATGCTGGCGGTGATAGTTATTGCTGCTCTAGCAGGCCTATCCATGCAGTCAGGACACAGCAGTAAAAAAATAGTTGAACCTGTAATCAGGTATGTAATGAAAGACTATGGAGTACAGGAAAATATGGCCCGGTATATATCTAAACTGAAAGATAAGCAAAATGCCGAAACTGTACCGGCATCAACCCCCACTACCCTGCAGCAGCCTTGTGAATTTGCGAATATCGAACGTGAATACGGCTGGCATTGGAATGAGGACACCCAGCAGCAGGAATTTTTTCCGGCAGTATTGATAAATGTGGAGGAGAACTCGGCAGTTAAACCTATTTATGCAGGCCGGGTGGCGGATATTTCCAGTGATGAAAGAGGAAAAACGGTGTTAATTGATCACGGTGGAAGTTTATATTCATCTTACGGGGGATTAAGGGAAGTCCTGGTAGATAAGGAGCAAAAAGTTGAGAAAGATAACATTATAGGCAGGACCAGCCAGGAGCTGTACTTTCAGATGACCAGTAAGGATGGGCCACTCAACCCTAATAAATTGTTTGAACAATAATGCGTTTGGTTAGAATAGCAGGTATTGGTTTTAAGGTAAACGCTATTTTTTTACTATTATGTCTGGTTTATACTTTGCTGGGTTTGGGTACGGAAGTTGTGTTAATTACTACTGCCGTTCTGGTACATGAACTGGCTCATACCATGATGGCCGTTAATCTGGGCGTAAAGATTTCTGAAGTTGAGCTGCTGCCTTTCGGAGGGCAGGCCAGGGTTGAAGATTTTACCGGACTGGAGCCGGATAAAGAGATTTATGTAGCCCTGGCAGGTCCGCTGATAAGTTTTTTCATGGCCGCGGCCTTCTTTTTTTTGTTTCCTGACCGGGGGAATTTAACCGGGCTTTTTATTAACCTCAATTTATTTCTAGGGTGCTTTAACCTCCTGCCAGCACTGCCCCTTGACGGAGGCAGGATGGTGCGGGCAGTATTATCCAGAAGAGTGGGATATCGGAAAGCAACCCTAACCACCGCATTAATGGGTAAATTTACTGCCGTTTTAGCTTTTGGAAGTGGAGTCTATCTTACCTGTACTGCTATGTCCGGAGCCAATCTGATTATCATAGGCATACTGTTGTATTGGGCGGCCAGTAGGGAAAAAAGCCTGCTGGCTTTTGCTTTTATGCGTTTTCTGGTAAACAAGAAGAGCCAGCTGAACCGGCATGGATTCATGGAGTGTCAGCAGGTAGTAGCAGTTCCAGATACATTGGTGAAGGAAATTCTTAACAGCAGCCGCCCTTCGTATTATTTAACGGTATTGATTATAGGTGCTGATGAATCGGTAGTTGGGATCAGGAGCGAGGCTGAACTGATAGAATGCCTGCTGGCAAAAGGACCGGCGGCCCGTGTTAAAGACTGCTAGGGTCACAGGAGGACGTTTCTATTGCATGCAGGGGACCACAATAAAAACGTCCTCCTGTGGCCCTTCAGGTTAATCCATCAATTTTTATGGTAATATATATAGTATTGGATATTGCTGTTTGGGAGGCAGATCATGAAAGATAAGATTTTTAGAGATATCCTGCCCAATGTGTCAAAGCCGGCACGTTATACCGGCAGTGAAGTTAATATGATAAAAAAAGATTGGGAAAGCTGCAGGATAAAGATGGCTTTTGCTTTTCCCGATGTTTACGAAGTGGGCATGTCACATGTAGGCAGTAAGATTTTATACGGATTGGTAAATGAAAATAGCGATCACCTGCTGGAAAGGGTATATGCCCCCTGGCCGGATATGGAAAGAGAAATGCGCCGGAACCAAATTCCTATTTTCACCCTGGAGTCTTTTAAGCCTTTGCGGGATTTTGACGTGGTGGGATTTACTTTGCAGTATGAACTGGCAATTACTAATGTCCTTAATATGCTGGATATGGCTGATATACCGCTGTGGTCTAAAGAGAGGGATGAACAATGTCCGCTGGTAATAGCGGGAGGCCCGGTCGCTTTTAATCCAGAACCATTTGCTGATTTTATCGACGTTTTTATGATAGGAGACGGGGAAGAAGTTCTCCTTGAATTCATGGACTTTTGCTGGGATAATCGACACCTTAAGAGGCAGGATTTGCTATTAAAACTGGCCTCGATGGAAGGTGTCTATGTGCCTTCCTTATATAAGATCAAATATAATGAGGATGGAACTCTCAAACAAATGATTCCTCTGAAGGAATCGGTTCCAGATACCATCAAAAAGAGAGTAGTTGCCGATCTGGATAATGCCTATTTCCCGGACAAACCGGTATTGCCATATATGAGTATTGTCCATGACCGGGCAGTTCTGGAAGTTATGCGAGGCTGCCAGCGAGGCTGCCGTTTTTGTCATGCCGGGATGGTATACCGGCCGGTCAGGGAGAGGAGTATTAATACTCTTAAAAGGCAGGCCAGGGAGCAGTTGGCTAATACTGGTTATGATGAGATAGGCCTTACTTCCCTCAGTACCCTGGATTATTCAGGGGTAGATACTCTGGTGAAAGATCTGGTTAAAGAATACCGGGGGCAGGGGACTGGAGTATCATTACCTTCGCTGCGAG
>CAZBKS010000393.1:0-2968 GCA_964492475.1 uncultured Syntrophomonas sp.
TGGGTTTTCTCCCGATTCACCCTCAGGAATAACTTCCCTTCGATGTGTGGGAGGATGTGGTTTAACGTACGACTAGCTGCTTTCTTACTCTTGCAGAAGATCTGCAGATCATCCGCATAGCGTACAAAACGGTGTCCCCGTCTCTCCAGTTCACGGTCGCATTCACTCAGCATGATATTCCCAAGTAATGGGCTGAGTGGGCCGCCCTGTGGCACGCCTTTGGGGCTATCTTCAAACATTCCGCCCACCATGACTCCCGCTCGCAGGAATTTGTGTATGAGCGATATCACTCGTCCGTCCTTTATCGTTTCCGATAGTATCTGGATGAGTCTACTCTGGTTGACTGTATCAAAATACTTTTCCAAATCCATATCAACTACATATTTGTAGCCCTCTGTAATGTTGGTTTGGCATCTTTTGAGTGCATCGTGCGCACTTCTCTTCGGTCTAAATCCAAAGCTGTTGTCTGAAAACTGTTTCTCATAGATCGGGCTCAATACCTGGCATATCGCTTGTTGGATGAGCCTGTCAACAACGGTTGGTATCCCAAGTTTTTTGGCCTTCCCATTTTCTTTGGGTATTTCTACCCTGCGCACGGGCTTCGGACGGTATTTTCCGTCTCGGATGGATTGCACAAGTTTATCCTTGTGTTCTTTCAGGTAGGGTAGAAGTTCACCTACCTGCATCCCGTCTATTCCACCCGCACCTTTATTTCTCTTAACCTGTTTGTAGGCACGGTTCAGATTGTCTCTGTCTAGAATTTGCTCCAGCAATCCCTCCGTCTGCTTGTTTGTGTTGGTGCTGTCGGTTTCAGTCATCTTTGGTGACTCGCACGCTTCTGCATACTCTTTCTGTTACGTAGATACCCTTTGCAAATAGCCTTCATATCGAAGTTGTCTGTGTTTTAAGTTGTCACTTTCAGTAACATTCATTGACCCACACCTCCTTTGGTTCAGCCCTTCCTTCGGCATCGCGCTGCCTCTGTACTATGGCCTCGGCTGACTTCTCACGATAAATCTTATTTCAACCAGACTTCTTACTCTGTTTCCGCCTGTCTGTGAGACCTCCCCGGGTAAGAACGCAGTCTTTCCTTCCATCTGTCTGCCACATTTACACCATAAGCTTCCAGATAGTTTCGGGCTTCAGTTTGTTCAGCAACCTTACCCAGCTTACGTTGCCTTTTGTGATTTCTGTTCGTCAGACCAGAAGTTTGCCTCCGGCTTCCTTCAGATTCCACCTCGCGGCGGACACCCTTGCCCTTGGCTATGTGCTTGGCACTATCAACCCACACTAGGGACTTTCACCCATTAGACTGCACCCATGCCGGGCACACTGAAAAACACTCCCAACCCAGATTGCTCTGGATTGAGGATGTTGTCGCTAACCCCTTCCCCTCTAAACTCCTATCTAACTTATGTCGCTGTTATTATTATCAATCTTTATAAATCCTTCTAGCCAGTTATCTTCATCCAATTTATATTCATCAATATAAAAACATTCTGGGAATTCCTTGAAACCGGGCAATGTTTGAAACTTCTGAATAACTAGTTCAGCCTTATTTTTTGATGTATAAATTCCAATTATCTTTGTTTCTTCATAGTTATCGATTTCATAACTATGTTGAAGTAAAAATACTGATTTGATAGCTCTCACCTCTTATGTTATTTTTTAAAACCTCTATCTCCCCATTTTCGTATTTTATTATATTCGGTTCCTGGTCCTTTCTTATAATTCCCAGGACCATATTTTTCATCACAAAGTCTTTTAGCAAAATCGTTACCATTTTCACCTGGCTTAGGCTTATTTCCTTTTGACCATACAGGAACATCATTTGACTTATCTTTTCCACTTTGTTTAGCTAAATAAGCAATACTTGCAACAGCAGCTACACCAATTAATAGAAAATCATTTAACACACCCACTACAGAAACATCATCGGCGATAATTACGCTCCCAATTACCCCACATGTTGCAAGAACATTATTATAGGTTACATCCGAAAACGATGATACTTGTTTGGTATTTTTTTGACTTTTATTACTGCCTTTTGTGCTGCTGGTATTGCTGTTTGTACTCTTAGTACTTGCCCAATTTCCCTGGCCATCTCCACTATCTGAAGCGGCATCATACCCATAACCATCCGAAGTAGGGCTGCACCTTATGTTATTAGCCTCCTGGTGAGCGTTATCCATTGCGGTCTTATCACCGGCTGCTTTTGCTGCGTCATATTCACGCGCAAGCCTATCAATTTCTGCGCATTGCGTCGGTGACAAGTGGGCATGATCGGCAGTTGTTGCATAACATCCGCTCGGATCAACATAAATCAGCGGATTCCCAGCACAGTACGCATACCGGTTCAAGCTCAGTGGATTAGTTATATCACCCTCAACCGGGTCTTTGGATACAAACCGCCCCACCTTGGGATCATAATACCTGGCCCTGAGGTAATACAGCCCGCTTTCCTCATCATAGTATTCTCCGGCATAGCGGATGGGGTTATCTATAGTCTCCTGCTGGCTTAGAATATTCCCCCACTCGTCGTATTCGTAACTGTTAACTGCATTGCCGTTCTCGTCCAAAACCCGGATTACATCACCATGCCCGTTGTAAACGTAATAATAATAGCTGCTGCCTATTTTTCTGGCCAGGGGTTTATGTCCCCAGATGTTCTGGGCGGTTACGGTATCGGTTGCATCCGATTCAGCTATTACCAGTCCGTTGTCATCGCAGTGGTAACGAATGCTTTCTTCTGGGGTTTCCTTTTTGGTCCTCAAACTTTCGGGATCGTACTCAAAGCTGTAGGTGTTGCCGTTGATTATGATATCGCTCAGTTCGTCCCAGGTATTGTATTCATATTCACTGGGAACGAAGTTTGAGGTATCGATCTCGCAGACATTGGCCTGGGTTCGGTTACCCCGGCTGTCATATTCGTATGTTATCTCTTCGCCGCCGGGCCTGTTAATTCCTG
>CAZBKS010000394.1:0-2965 GCA_964492475.1 uncultured Syntrophomonas sp.
TTTTCAAACTCGGTATTTTCAAATAATGGGTCTGTGAAATTCATAGCAAGCATGTTCCCTGCCATTGTTTCCAGAATCAATGCTGCCTCCTGGTAATCACCTAAAACATAAAGGGCTTTGCCTGTCCCAATTTGTGCATTAGCGGATAAATTAAATTTGTTTTTCTCTTTGTCTTCTAGTTTTTCCCGTTGTTTGCTTGCCTGCTCGTCTAATGACAGCAAATCTCGAGCATACTGCTGTGCTCTTGTACTATCTTTATCGAGGTAAGCCTCCATACCTGCCTGTAAGACATCAATAGCAGCATTATAGGCATCAATATCCCAGGGATTTATGGTAACAACAGCCTGAGCCTGTTTTATTCCCTCATCCACGTCTCCCAATTGTGCACTTATAATGAGTAATAGTCCCCGGGCTTTAATGTTAAATGGTGCAATTTGCTCAACCCTTGATATTTCTTGGTATGTCATATCTAAATATTCGTTCGCCAGCTCTTTTTTTTGCTCTTTCAGCTGGTTATAAATTACTCCATATATTTGCGCCAGGTTGGCATGGTACATACAGTTATATGAATCCCATATTACCGCCTGCCTATAATATTTTTCAGCCCCACTTAGTTCCTCCAGTTGTTTGCTTTGGTTTTCAGCCTTTTGCATTCGTTTTAAGGCGGCCTGCCCTTTATGGGCATAATTGTCAGCTAGGGCAAACGAGCTTCCAAAGGCTAATAATAACAGGGTTATTAAAGAAGCGGCGGTAATGTTAATAAAAGTTATATCGGGGATCAACTTGTTTTGGAATATATTTCCCATTTGACTGGCGGAATTGATTAAGGCCAATAATGTCCATAATAAAATACTTATAGCCGGTAATGACAGGTCAAAGTCTATAAAGGAATGCAAGCCTATACATACAGCGGCAACAGCCGTGCCCCATATTTTTACCATTTCGCCCTGTTGCCTAACTTCACTATCCTTATTGATCCGGTAGATCCTGTACAAGCTAAAAAGAAACAATACCCATATACTCATAAAAGCAATTATCCCTATAGTACCCGCCTCTACCCATATCTGCAGAAATCCATTGTGGAGCTCGGCCGACCATGCTAATCGGTCTGCATACTGATGGTAAAGGGCATCCCATCCTCCCGCTCCGGTACCTATAACAGGATGATCTTTTATTATGGCTATTCCCCAACTGGCAAAACTAAGCCGGCTGGTGAAACTGGTGTTGCTTATATCACTCAATCCAGAAACCTCATCCATAATTCTATCCGCTATGTCGTTATGTTTAAGAATAATACCAGAACTGCCGATTATAATTACGAGAATCAGCACACCCGCTACGATGCTCATGTTCTTTCTGTTCACCTTGAGCTTGCCGACTTTGAGCAGGGCTTCATATAATACTTGTCCCATAAGGCTGATAAGCAGACCAAGCAAGAAAAACACTACAGCTGTTCCAGTATTTCCACCTAAAATAGCAGGAATAAAACCAGATGCTGCAACTAGTACCGCCAGCGCACTTAATCCCAGACTGTATGCTGCTTTAAGCCGGTACTGCCCCGGCATGACTAACAGCAATAGTATGGCCCCAATTATTATTATCAGCCAGGCTCCTTTGGAGAAGGTGGCTAGAGTTACCAGCCATAAAAGATAGGCAATGCCTGCATAAGGCAGCCTCCATTTTAGTTCCTGACTGCTTATCCACTGGCTGATTGCTATTAAGGCCATAACACCCAAATATAATCCGGCAGCATTGGAATATTGCAGAGTGGTGTTAATCACTCTGCCATTAAAAGCATCAGGATAATTATAATAGCCCCAGGCAGCCAGAATTCCTACCAATGCTACCCCTGCTGCACTGGCCAGCAGTATTTTTAATATATTATCATAATCGCGGTATGTTTTGACTATTTCACTGATTATCCAGTAAATCATGAAGTAATTAAGGATTTTTAGGAAACCGTATAGTGCTGCGCCATTATCCACAGCGCCCAGCAACGATAAGAGATATGCTCCAGTATAAGCCAGCACGGCCAGATCAAGTGGAGTTTTTAGGAAGGTGTAATCCCGATTTATAATCTTATTTATCCATAGGCCAGCAAAAACCAGAGCCGTAATAATATGAGTAAAGAACATTTCTCTGGGGAAAAACAAGCCCTTAAAATAGGGCGGATAAAATATTAATACTCCGGCCGCAGCAAAAACAGCCGCAGATAACCAGGTTACTTCTTTTTTTGAAGATACTATTTTTTTTTCTACATTTATTTTATTTTTTACTGTTTTTTTTGACATTTACTCGTAGGCTCCTAATCCTCTTAATTATTCCTTCCGTTTTTTGGCTATATTAAAGAGCGCTAGCGCATTATTTATGCTTATCTTGTAGCATTAATTTTCTTCTCTATTAATCACTAACTTCATTTTTGGGTCTAGCCATATATTCCAGGAAAAAGGCTGCAAATACGGATAGCATCAGCCCCAGGATAAGAGCGATAAGCAGATTCAGCTGTATATTGGGCTTAACTGGACTGGCAGGCGCAGACGCCTCTACTATAGTGGCAGTGAGATTGTCAGCCATCCTGAACTCCGCTATAATGGCTATCTCCTCTTTCTTGTTATTCAACCAGGTAATATTGTTTTGTATTCTATCAATTTCACTCTGCAAAGGCATTTGAGCTAGTTTATTTTTTATTAGAGCGGCCTCTTCCTGAATTATTTCCTGTTCCTGGTTTGTCAGGAGCTCTTTCAACATTGATGTTTTAACTTCGATTTCTGCCAGGCTGGTCAATTTATTATGGTATTCAATCAGGGCTTGATTATAGACTTCGCTGCTCTTCTCAGTATTAACAGTCAGACTGCCGCTGTCCATATCCGGCATACCAGCCGCAGTTCCTTCTATAGAGCTGGTTTCAGTTATGGTGGCCGGATTATTCGCCATAATTATCTGCAGTTGTTGAATGCCTTTATTG
>CAZBKS010000395.1:0-2949 GCA_964492475.1 uncultured Syntrophomonas sp.
GACCCGGCCCAGGGAAGAGTTGGCGATGTATACCTTTCTGGCCACAACGCTCAGTGGGTTTTTTATCAAAAGCTGGTACATCTGATCAAAAGTGAAAAACTCCCCATGGTATTCTTTGTAACCCCACGTAATTATGAACTGCTGGATCGTTATGATATGGTGGACCATGAAGCCTACCAGGAAAATCTGACGGTGGTTATTCAAACAGCTGAGGACAACGGTATTCCGGTATTAAATTATGACAACGCCATGCCCAACCATTTGTTTGTAGATACCATTCATCCCCTGGCTGAAGGCAACCAGATTTTAGCTCATATTTTAGCCGCGGATTTATATAATCAAGGGTATATAAAGAGGTAGTTATGCTATTAAACAGCTTATCTTATGCATTGTTTGTAATTCTTTTATTTGTAGCTTACTGGTTTGTGGTTCCTGCTAATTTTCGCAGCCAGCTGTTATTAGCAGGTAGTTTCGGCCTGCTTTTATACCTTTTCCCCGCCCACACCATATTAATTCTGGCTATATCCAGTACCGTATACCTGGCCGGCGAATTTATTGCCTCTGATAGTCCTGCCGGAAGAAACACCCTTTTCGTACTTACAATACTTGGCGTCCTGGCAATACTGGCTTATTATAAGTATCTCCCGCTGCTGGCCCAAACCATAAATTATATCAATAAAGCCGCCGGGAGTTCGCTGCAGTATGAAATACCCCCAGCAGTTATTCCCATAGGCATTTCCTTTTTCACTTTTCGCTTTCTTCACTATTTAATAGAGGTGAAGAGGGGCAGCATAGAAAATAGAGCTTATTGGAAATTCCTCAATTACACTTTCTTTTTTCCTATTATGTCAGCCGGCCCAATTGAGCGATATGACCGCTTTGCTCCTCAGGCTGAAAATATTCGGGGTTTTAAATGGGAATATTTAAATGAAGGATTAGCCCGGATAATAATGGGCCTGTTCAAGAAAATAGTGCTGGCTGATTCCCTGTCCACACTGGCAGCGGGTCTTGGCAGCCCGGATCTCACCGCTGCAGGTTATCTTATGGCTGTCTATGCCTTTGCCTTTAAAATTTATTTTGACTTTTCCGGTTACTCTGATATTGCTGTTGGAACAGGCCGGCTGTTTGGTTTTCGCATTATGGAAAATTTCGATGCTCCCTACCTGCAGCGCAATATCTCAATATTTTGGAAAACATGGCACATGTCCCTAACCAGGTGGTTTATGGATTATGTATTCATCCCCCTGGGAGGGAGCAGGGGAACTCTGGGCAAAACTATATTAAACACTTTAATAGTAATGATGGTTACCGGGGTATGGCACGGCGCAGCCTGGCACTTTGTCTTATGGGGATTATACCATGCCGCCGGATTAATCGTGCTCCGCTTATACACTCGTTATATAGGCGTGCACTTGAGCGATAATTTCAGACAATCCCAGCCAGTAAAGGTCCTGAGCATCGCTGTGACCTTTAATTTTACTGCTCTGGGGTGGATTCTTTTTGTCAACGGCATCAGCCAGAGCATACATGTTTTAGGAGTTATTTTTCATCTTATTTAGAATTCCAGTAATACTGGAGACGAATTTGGACATGGAAAGAATCTCCTGCCGTTGTTGCGATATATAATTCATAATATCTCTGCATTTGGAAATTGTAAGGTATAGAAATTAAAAAATCGCAGTTATAGCTGCTTAAATTTCAGGGAAAGGAGATTAACAGCATGAAAGGACCTGGGGTGGATTTAGTTCGGGCCGGCATCTGGCTGCTATTAATTTCAACCATTGTTTTGTTTTCCACCGGTGGTTTTTCAGATTTTATTTACAGAGGATTTTGATGCTGCAAAATCAATAGTTGTCCCAGCTGGTATAAGCGTAAGCAGGTAGGTTCCTGTTCCCGGTCCCTGTAAACAAAAGGGGTACCAGGAACCGGTCCCCGGGCAGCTAATGTATACATTCCCCTTACTCTTCTTCTATGGTAGAATTAGGTTTTGGTAGAGCCCGTAAACAAAAGTTGTTGTTATAAAATGTTATACCAATGGGGGTAGAATATGCCAAAAAGAACTGATATCAACAAAATTCTAATTATTGGATCGGGTCCCATCGTAATTGGCCAGGCTTGTGAATTTGACTATTCGGGCACCCAGGCCTGCAAAGCCCTCCGAAATCTGGGTTACCAGATTGTTTTAGTCAATTCCAATCCTGCCACAATCATGACCGACCCGGGAATCGCAGATGTAACCTACATTGAACCACTAAATCTAAAAAGTCTAACCGACATCATTGCCAAAGAACGTCCGGATGCACTGCTGCCCAATCTGGGAGGTCAGTCTGCTCTCAATTTGAGTTCTGAGCTCCATAAAACCGGAGTTTTGGATCAATACGGAGTAAAGGTTATCGGAGTTCAGGTTGAAGCTATCGAACGCGGTGAAGACCGGATTGCTTTCAAAGAGACTATGAATCGACTGGGTATCGAAATGCCCCGCAGCCAACCGGCCTATAACGTTGAGGAGGCTGAAGCCATAGCCGGAGAACTGGGTTATCCGGTAGTTATCCGCCCCGCATACACCATGGGAGGTACCGGCGGCGGCCTGGTTTATAACGTGGAAGAGTTAAGGACGGTAGCTAATCGCGGCATCGCCGCCAGCCTGGTGGGGCAAATCCTGGTGGAGGAATCAGTCCTGGGTTGGGAAGAACTGGAGCTGGAAGTGGTTCGGGACGCCAAGAATCAGATGATTACCGTTTGTTTCATTGAAAATATTGATGCCATGGGGGTTCATACTGGAGACAGCTTCTGCGCGGCCCCGATGTTAACGGTCCCTCCGGCGCTGCAGAAACGGATGCAAGAGTTGTCTTATAAGATCGTGGATGCCATCGGCGTGGTCGGGGGAACCAATATCCAATTTGCCCATAATATTCAAGACGACCGGCTGGTTGTCATTGAGATTAACCC
>CAZBKS010000396.1:0-2943 GCA_964492475.1 uncultured Syntrophomonas sp.
AATTCTCCTGCATAAGCGTAAGCTTCATTTTCTAAATCTCTATGATTATTATGATATCCAGCACCATGAAGAACCAAATGCCCAAGCTCATGAGCAATACTCAACCGTGTTCTTTCGCCTGGCCATCCGTCTGTTATGGCAATCACCGGCATAGACCCAACCCAAAAAGAAAAGGCATCAATTTCAGAAGACTGCGGTATAGAAAGTATCACGACTCCTGCTTTTTCAAGAACACTAATTAAATGATCAATAGGTTTATCAGGAGATAATCCAAGTAATGACCTGGTAAGCCTTGCAGCTTCAGTTGGCTCTTCATTAGGTAACTTAGGGATTTGTACAGGTAAAGACTTAACATTTCTAAAAAGCGAACTGGTTAATTCACACAGTGTCTGAGCATATCTATACAGCTGATTCCTTTCTTTTGCGGTAACACCTTTTTTACTCCTAAATAACAGCGATCCCAAGGGGACATCAATTTTGGGTTCCTGTTTAAAAAATGATGCAGGAAAGCCCGTTAAAAATGATAATTGATTTAATACAGTATCTGTGGGAAATAATCTTCCACTTTCCATTAAAGTAATAGCTGGTTGTGTAACATTTAATTTCTGTGCGAGTTCAGTTTGGTTATATCCCATAAGTTCCCTAACTTGTTTGATCCTCTCTCCGTATATCATCCGCTCCATGGGTTGCATCCTCCTTAAAGTCATCAGTCTGCTCAAGAGGCAGGTCATAAACATCATACTTAAATTGAGTTTCGGGTAATGTTTGTTTAAAGGCTGGATGCTCAAGAGGAATATTCCACTCTGCTTGAATTGCTACTTCAGGTGAAGAATTATTAGAGGGTTTAGCTAAACGGACTCCTTCTATATTATATTCTCCGTCGACATTCCATATTAAAGCTAGGTTGTCTGGTTTTTCAGATACTAATTCCGGAAATAGTTCTCCGAATGCCAAATGTATCTGTTTTAGAAAAGCATATTTTATTCTGGATGTTCCTGGATCTGGGAGCTCTTCACCTGTTTCTTTCCATATCCTTAAATGATGCCCTCTATATTCCATAGACAACCCATTAGATGGGATATCATGAATTATTAATCCTGGGACCTTCCATCGATTTTCATTTAAATATGTTTTGGCGCTATAACGAAAAACATTAGGAGCTAAAGCTGAATCAATAGCAGCTTCTTTCATTCCAAAAAATTCTTGAACTGATTGCGTACCAATTTCGATTGCTTCCCATACCAGTTCAATTAAGTCGTCGAGCATTTCTAATGTTGTTTCGCAGTTATTCAATAGGAATACCCCTCCCTTTTTTGTACTTTTTTCACTTATAATATAAGTCAGAAAAGTACAATTGTCAAGCATTTATTTCCAGTAAACCTGAAGAGACCAGACACTACACCAGGCCTAAATTACGCTAATGTGTTTTATTCTCTCCCTGATTAGTTAGTATCCCATGTTACGCCTTAAGAAACAATAGACAGCAATCGCCGGCAGCTACCACCTGGACAATAATTTACCCAGACTAGCGATGCTGAATATTCACAAATAAAATGACCTTAACTCCCCTTCTACTCTTCCGGTATATCTTCTCCCGGCACTTCCATTTGCATCAATAGCGCCGTCTTCAGGACCACTGCTTTTTGTAGTTTAAAATATGAACTCCTGGCCATCCCCATTTGCATCCAGACCGCTTTTTCACCCTTTTCCATTTCGTACCTGAGTTTATAAACCATAGCTTCATCAGCATTGAAGGCCTTCATGACGTTTTCTAGCATGGCCAGCTGGATCTCTTTGCGCTCAATCTTCTCTTCCATGGCTTCTTCTTTGGTTACATGTGATTCACTGGGAGAGGATACCCTGGATGACTGTACTACTACCTGCCTGAGCTGAGATGTAATAGTGGTCCCGGCCATCTGGTGAAGACGCAGCTGCAGCTTCATGTTTTTAATTTCACCAGGTAAATATTTATACTGTCGGAGCAGCCGTTCTGATCTGCTGTACCAGTCAGGCTTTTTAGGCCGTTTCCCAGGCTGTTTGATTTCTTTTTTGTCGCCGGCCGGATAATATATCTTCACCTGGTATCCTCCCCCTCATATCTTCTCATAACTTTAATTAAGTTGCTTTAAACTAACTCATCATATCTACGGCCAACACCTTTATAAGGGAGTAATACTATCTGTAAACAATCCCAGGTTTTCCTCCACAGCTTCATCCGGAAGATAATTGAAACACCAGGCTAAAATCTTTACTATTTCATCCTTCATGTCATAATAAGTGTTTTTACTTATCCCCATTTCCTGGGTTATCTGAAGCCATGACTGTTTTTTATCATATTGCAAGGCAACCAATCTCTTTTGTTCGGGAGACAGCATCCGCTCTATGCTGCCTTCAACTATTTCTTTTAAGGTAACCAGGTTCTTTATTTTTTGCTCTATTTCCTGGACCTTATCTCCCTCAATACGGTTAATAACTGCTTTTTCAACAGGTGAGGATACCGAATAAGTGATGCCTTCTTTTAATTCATAGCTTGGTACCATACTGGGCATTAACTGCTCTTGGACAATCTCCAGCTGCTGTTTAAAGCCTTTTATTTTTATTGGGAATGCCTTATATGTGTATAACAGTTTTTCAGTGGCCCGGTACCACCAATGCTCTTTTTTTTTGCTCACCTGGTATCCTCCCCCCTTTTTTTTAGAAGCATTTAAATAACCCATCATTATGCCGGTTAAGTCTTTAATAAAAGAGCTGCTTAAAAATTTCGTATCCTACTGTAAGTTGGCAAACTCCTTTTTCAACAACTCTATTTTATTAAGGCTTTGCTGAGACTCTTCAAGTTTTTTATTAAATTTTTCTATTAACGGCCCTTTATCTTCTATTGATACCTGGCACATATTATGGTTAAGAGCACCAAGGAGACCTAATATTGTATCCCTGATCTGT
>CAZBKS010000397.1:0-2936 GCA_964492475.1 uncultured Syntrophomonas sp.
GGTGCTCAGTCTGCCGCCGCACGCCTCCAGGTATTTTTTGTATTCCAGGACTCCTTTTATATCCATAGCCACATAATCAAGCAGAAATCTTACACACAGTTCACTCAGCATAGGTGTTCTGCTTCCATTAGTATCCAGTTTGGTAAGAAAACCGGCGTCTTTTATTTTGCTCAAAGCCTCCGGGAGTTCCCGGTTCAGGCAGGGCTCGCCTCCGCTTACTACCACGGCATCCAGAAAACCTTTTCTTTCCCTTAAAAAGTCCAGTACTTCCTGCAAACTGATATATTCTGCACCTGCTGCTTTCCCCGGTTTGATGAGCAAATGTCCGTTATGGCAAAATGGGCAGCAAAAATTGCAGCCCCGGGCAAACAGCACTGCTGCTATTTCCCCGGGGTAATCGACCAGACTTTGTTTTATCATACCTGCAAATTTCATTATTATCCTGCTCCTGAAATTTTATCCTATGTTATAGGTTTTACGGTTGGAGAATTCCTGCTGTTTGCCTTCGTTCCACTGGTCTACCGGCCTTAGATAACCTACTACCCGGGAATATACTTCACAGCAGGTTTCCTGTCCTTCATTTTCACAGATCGGGCAGGTAGCATGTTCGCCGGTCAGATAGCCGTGCTGCGGACATATACTGAAGGTAGGTGATATATAGTAATACGGCATCCTGAACTGTTCGCAGGCTTTTTTGATCAGGTTTTTCACGGACTGATTATCCGGCAGGGCTTCTCCAACAAAGATGTGGAAGGTGGTGCCGCCGGTATACATGCTCTGCAAAGGATCCTGGAGTTTCATAGCCAGGAATATATCGTCTGTATATCCCACCGGCAGATGAGTAGAATTAGTATAAAATGGGTGGGCTCCTTTATTTATCACATCCGCTTGATTGGCAACTATGATATCAGGATACCTGGCGGTATCTTTCCGGGGCATACTGTAGCTTACGCCCTCGGCTGGGGTCGCTTCCAAGTTATACAGATTACCGGTTTTCTCCTGATAAGTCAGTATCCGGGCCAGCATGAATTCCATGACTTCCAGAGCAAATTTATGCCCGGTTTCGCTGCCTATATCCTGGCCCAGGAAGTTCAAGCAGGATTCATTCATGCCTACCAATCCTATGGTAGAGAAGTGATTAAGCCAGAACTCACCGGAGGACTCTTTAACCGCCCGCAGATAGAACTGGGAATAAGGATATAATCCTGATTCAGTAAGGTTTTCCAGCATTTTTCTTTTAATTTCCAGGCTGTCCCGGGCCAGATCCATTATCTCCCCCAGCTTGCTGAAATAGTCTTCCCGATCTATAGCCTGGTAACCGATCCTGGGCATATTGATGGTAACCACCCCGATGGAACCAGTGAGAGGATTAGACCCGAACAGTCCTCCCCCTCTTTTTCTCAGCTCCCGGTTGTCAAGGCGGAGTCGGCAGCACATACTCCTGGCATCAGCCGGATCCATATCTGAATTTATATAGTTGGAGAAGCCCGGTATGCCATACTTGGCGGTCATTTCCCAGATTTTATCATAGTCCGGGTTATCCCAGTCAAAATCTTTGGTAATATTGTAGGTGGGGATTGGGAAGGTAAATACCCTTTCCTCTGCATCCCCTTCCATCATTACTTCGGCAAAAGCTTTGTTAAATATATCCATCTGTTCCTGGAACTCCCCATAAGTCTTGTCCAACATCCGGCCGCCCAGAATGGCTGGTTCATCATACATATGCTGCGGGCACTTCAAATCCATGGTAATATTGGTAAAAGGAGTCTGAAACCCTACCCGGGTAGGAACGTTTACATTGAAGATAAATTCCTGCAAACACTGTTTGACCTGCTCATAATTAAGGTCATCATAGTATATAAAGGGTGCCAGGAGGGTATCAAAGTTAGAAAAAGCCTGGGCTCCCGCCGCTTCTCCCTGCAGGGTATAAAAGAAATTAACGATCTGGCCTAGAATAGTCCGGAAGTGTTTGGCAGGTTTGCTTACTACTTTACCCCGGGCACCTTTAAACCCTTCTCTGATTAAGTCCTGCAGATCCCAGCCTACACAGTATACGGCCAGAATGCCCAGATCGTGTATATGAAAATCCCCCACCTCTTGAGCTTCCTTCATCTGGGGAGTATAGATCTGGTTCAGCCAGTACTGGCTGGTAACAATGGAAGATACATGAAAATTCATACCCTGCAGGCTGAAGTTCATATTGGAATTCTCTTTAACCCTCCAGTCACTGCGGTCCAGATAATTGGTAATAATTTCATTATTCTGGATAAGCTGCAGGCTGTCCCTCATTCTCTCGTGCTGTTTGCGGTACAGAATATATGCTTTGGCAGTCTTATAATGGTCGTTGCGAACCAGAACTATTTCTACCAGATCCTGTATATCTTCAACGGTAGGAAGTTCATAGCTGTCCATAAATGAATATCCTAACAACTCCATAACTTTATCAGCCAGTTCTTCCGCGGTCTTGCGATCACTGCCGCCAACTGCCCGGGCGGCCTTAAAAATTGCTTCTACGATTTTTTCTCTGTCAAAGGGCACAATCCTGCCGTCACGCTTTTTTATCTTAATAATGCTCATCCAACGTCCTCCTTACGCAACCACAATATATATGGTGCATTTTGTTTTCGGCTACTATATACAGTATAATTTATTTGTAATTAAGCTTCAAACTTCAATATCCAACCTATATTACCTTTCTCACTTAATTTTCAATAATTTTATCCATGTTACCAGGTTTTTTACCGATTTGCTATTTATTTTTGGACCAATTTCCTTAAATTAACATACTAATAGGTTATAAGACCTAATAGTATATTAATTTTCTGGTATTAAAAGGAAAGAACCAGGAACCTTCCGGCAAGGAAAGTTCCTGGTTCCAATGGAAAAGTGAATGTTGAATGAGTTTACTTTTTATATGGGGTTACAACCCACTTGAG
>CAZBKS010000398.1:0-2932 GCA_964492475.1 uncultured Syntrophomonas sp.
CTTATCTGGGCGGGTAAGTCTTCTGTATGTGCGGCATTGTTGCTGGCTAACCGGGATGACAGTACCCGGAAGATATTACAAGGAGGTCCTGAATCAATGAAGGTAAAGGAAAGGATGAGCGAGAAGGTCATCACCATAGATATTGAGAGCAGTCTAACCGAAGCATTTTATTTACTCAAAGAAAACAATATACGCAGGCTGCCGGTAATTAACAAAGGCCAGGTAGTGGGAATCATTACTCTAAGCGATTTGAATAAAGCAGCCCCCTCTGCCGCTACCTCCCTTAGCATACATGAGATAAATTATTTATTAATGAAAACCAGGATAAAAGATATTCTTCCCCGGAAGCAGAAAGTTATCAGCATCAGCCCGGAAAACTACATTGAAACTGCCGCCAAGCTCATGAGAGAGAACACCATAAGCGGACTACCGGTTATCAGCGAAAATGGCCAATTAGCAGGAATTGTAACCGAAACTGACATTTTTGATGCATTAATAGATATCCTGGGAGTTAAACGGACCCACAGCCGCATTGATTTTTATACTTCCGAAAGACAGGGAGCTCTGGCGGAAATAACCGGTATGATTGCTGCTAAAGGCAAAAACATCCTCAATACCGTAGCGTATTACGATGAAAAAAAAGGTTTATACAAAATGATCTTTCGCCTGGAAGAGCTGGAGGTAGACGACGTAGTACAGGAGTTGAAGGATCGTGGTTATGAAGTGGAATCAGTAATTGTCCGCCAGGAAAATCAATGAGAAAGAGGGAGCCCGCAGAGTAAATATAAGTGACATCTTATTACTGGCTGAAGCTGACCACAACAGTGGAGACGGAGAATATGGCGGAGAGATTGGATTCGATTAAAGATTGGTTTACTGAGAAAATCGAGTCTTTAAAGCTGGATAAGGTAGTAGAACCCTGCATCCAGGGTTGAGATCTGCTCAATATGGGTTATAAACAGGGCCGCGGAGGTAGGGCGGTATCAAGATTAAAGCCTGTGTTACATACTCAAACCATACTTATTAATTTTCTTATACAATGCGGAAATATGCAAATCCAGGATCTTGGCCGCGGCATGCTTATCACCGCTGGTAGTTTTAAGGGCTTCTTCCAGCAGCCTTTTCTCACACAGATTTATATAATCCTTCATGGTGGGAAGTTGACTGCCTTGAACGATGGGGGTTAGACCGCCGGGATACTGGAACACTGGGTTGGCGATATACTTGCTGAACACCTCTTGCATATATTTTGGCCCAATCGTAGACTGACCTTCCAAGCTGGCCATCCATAAGGCGCTTTCTATGCAATTCTCCAGTTCTCTCACATTTCCGGGCCAATCATACTGGTTCATAATCTTTTCTGTCTCGGGTTCGCACCTTGTGACCTGCAAATTATGCCTTGATGCTATTACGTTAAGGATATATTTTCCCAAAGGGAGGATATCTTCTTTCCGGTGCCGCAGCGGCGGGAGATGCAGGTTTATTACGTTAAGCCGATAAAAGAGATCCTGGCGAAAAGAACCTTCTGATACCATTCTCTGCAGGTTTTGATTTGTAGCTGCAATGATTCTTACATCCACCTTTTTGGGATGTTCGGATTGGTGTCCTAAAGGCTCAATTTCTTTATCCTGCAGTACCACCAGTAATTTGGCCTGCATGGAAAGCGGCATTTCTCCTATTTCATCCAAAAATATGGTGCCTCCATTGGCAAGCTCGAATTTACCCCTTTTTCCTCCCTTGAGGGCGCCGGTAAACGTACCTTCGTTATACCCGAATAGTTCTGATTCCAAAAGCTGCTCTGGAATAGCGGCGCAGTTAACGCGAACAAAAGGGCCATTTTTACGAATACCATCATAATGTATTGCCTTGGCGAAGACATCCTTTCCGGTACCACTCTCACCGGTAATCAGTACGGTAGTATCAGTCTGGGCTATTTGCCTGGCCAATGTCTTTGTTTTTTTAAAGATAGGGCTATAACCGATTAATTTGTTAAAATCATACCGCTTACTTTGGATGGTCTGTTCCGTTTCTCTTAATTCTTTGACCTGTGCCTGAATGTTAACCATCATTTTACTGAAATTGACGGCATCTTCCACGGTAAGAAAGAGACTGCGGCCAATAACACCTACCAGGTGTCCATCTTTAAAAATAGGATAAGAAGAAGCAATGAAGTCAGCTCCGTTAACAGTAAAGACGTAATATCTTTCCGGGACTCCGGTTTTTAGCACCTTGGTCATGCGATTAGAGGGATATAGGTCATCAATGTGTTTCCCTAATACATTTTGGGGCAGAAAAGACAGCTGCCTGATATAGGTTTTATTGCAATATATCACATGGCCGGTTTTATCTATTACAATAGTGGCGTGGTTAGGATCATCAACAATGTCTTCAATAATTTCCATAATGGTATGTCCCGGTGGAACGACGAATTTAAGCTTGGATAGCATGGATAGTTTCCCCCCCTAGTCCTGTACTATTCAAAACTAATGACACTAGACGATATTATTATTTTCTTAAGGGTTTTGTATGATAGTACACAATTTTGCTTGTTTTCCCAAACCACCTTAAAGGTATTCTCAAAAAACAACTTCACGATTTAGTGACATTATAGCTATGATGTTTCGATTCTAAAAAAAATTGCACAAAATACAAAAAGCGACTGTTTCTACTATTATAAACCAAGAACTAAGAAATATGCGAAGTATTAAGTGGAAATAGGAACCTAACTTGAAAATGAGAAAAGGGCTTTCAGTTCTCGCCATACTTATACGTTCATATTTTTAATATGATTCCACTGCAAAAAGGTATAATGCGCTGGCTTGGATGCATAAATATTCCATCGCTGAGACTACGGCTGAGACTACGCATGAGAAACACCCAACTCCTCGTCTTGCGGCTCCAGGGGGACGTTCCAATTCCGCATCCGTGCGGA
>CAZBKS010000399.1:0-2920 GCA_964492475.1 uncultured Syntrophomonas sp.
TGCCTTTATATCCGCAAGGAAGATAAGAGGGTAGGGGTACGCGCGTACCCAGAGCATCTTTTTTATTCCGGAGAACCGGGGAATTAAACGCCCCCGGTTCCGGGGGTAGGAAGGAGATTTTTATGTCAATTATCAAAGGCCAAAAAGAAGCAAAATTTCGGGATGCTTTTTTCAAATGCCCATCTATTGACAGTGGGTTGGAGACTGCGGGAAAAGCGTTAGGGTGCAACCGAGAAGAAATTTTCGATTATTTCATGAATTTCACTCCTTCGGTGCACGATATTTTAACGGCGTATATTTACGCCTGCCGTTACAAAGTGCTTAACGACCAAGGTCTTACTCAAGGGAAAATAGCAGAAATCGTTGGATACAACCACAGTACCGTTCACAAAGCAATTAAAGTCGTTAACACATTTCGCCCTAATCAGATTAACCCAAAACTAGCGTATACAGCTTACCAGGATGCAGTTTATACAGAAGATCCGTTTAAGAGTATTGAGCGCAGGCTTGCTAGGCAAAAGAAGAAGCGATTTGAACCTCTACCAAAAAGATTAGCTCGATACGTTGAAAGGGTACAAGAAGTTGCTGAATTAAAAAAATCTGGTAAATCTAATAGAGAAATTGCAGATATATTCAATATCAGTATGAGCGCTACCAGCCGTTTGGTTCGGGCCGGAGATATTCCATTGGACGTTTTGCAACAAGCTCCGAGTATCGTCGCAATCAAGGAAGCAACATTCGCCGATAATCCCACAAAACATTTGCAAACGCTCACGAAAGCGGTACATGAATCAAAAGAAAAACCAAAAAAAGAGCAGGAAGTTAAACAGACAACGTCAAAAATGTTGTCTGTTAACGAGCAATTAGAGGACACAGCATTAGGGATACTTAAAATGCTAACCGAATACAAACGCTTGGAAAATTTCAAAGAAAGCCACGAAGAAACAATTCGGTCTCTTCATAGCAAAATACAAGAACAGCAGGAAATAATCAGGAAATTGAGAAAAGAAAATGCCAAACTGCAGGAACTAAATAGCAGACAAAACCTGCGGGTCAAAGGTGTTTTACATCAATTAAGCCAGGTTGTTAACCTCACCAATTAAAAAAATAGTAACGGTGCCTCCATTATTGGGGGCACTTTTATTATGCAAAAATCCTCTTTTGAGAGGGAAAGGAGTGGGAACATGAAAAGACTTATAATTTGTTTTGTAATTATTATGCTTATCTTTACTCAACCGATAATGGCATCTGCGGCAATATTCATTAATCAGGAATGCGTGGATATCGAGCATATAAACATCAATCATTGCAATTATATCACCCTGGAAGATGCAGTGAACTCTCTTGGATATTTACCTGAAGAAATCAGTATTGATGAATATATCCCGATTAGGACTGCAGCTGAACAGCAGGGTTATTTTGTCCGTTGGGATGAAGCAAATGTATATCTGGATGATAGCGAGCCTTTAATATTCAGGCAAGTTATTGGGAATAGTTATCAGAACCGGCCAATAGAAGCGATATATTTGATTCCACCTACTTATGACAAGACTATACTGGCCACCTTTGCTATACATGGCTTTGAAGATCAGTTTTACCAGGATGGAGTTATATTGACTCAAATAGCCGAACAGGTGATTAAATATTATTCAGATCAGCCGGAGCTGTTGAAGTTCACAAGGTTAATCATTATTCCTTGTGTTAATCCGGACGGAGTAAATGCTGGCGTAAGCAATAATGGTTTTGGTAGATGCAACGCCCAGGGTATCGATATAAACAGAGACTTTGATTACAACTGGGGCAAGATCAATACCTCACGCAACAAAACCGGCAACACGCCGTTTACTTCACCAGAATCGCAAATACTAAGGGATATAGTTTCCAATGAAAAACCAGATATTGTCCTGGATTTTCACGGTTGGTTGGATTGTTGCTACAGCAGCGACCCAGAACTTAAAAACTGTTTTGTAAGCAGTTTAAATCTTGGAGCGGAAAAGAAGGCTCTGCCAGGGTATAAACCTCAGCAGGGATACTTTGTTGGTTGGGCATCACAATATGCAAGAGCAGCTCTTGTGGAATACGAATTTAAGGATGCCAACATATTAAGTACCCAGACCATACAAGCTTTCAATAAGCTAATTCAAAATATATAATAATTTTGGAATTGTGGGGGCTCCTAACTGCGTTCTAGCAGGAGGGAGTTGGTAGGTATGAATAAGTACGAAACCATGTTATTCATCGTTTTGATTTTATTTATCCTGGCTCTCATAACGAAATAGAGCCACATACCTTTGAGGGTAGCGGCTCTACATAGCGCTTTATATTGCTAGAATCGTTTGTTGGGGGAACCGACCCCACGATTCCTATATTTATTATATATCACATATAAAGCTAATATTCAAGAGCCGCCCAAAAGGGTGGCTTTTTTATTGGAAAAATAAAAATTAAATCTTGCGATCTACGCAAGGAAAGGAGGACGGATTTCTATGGAAATAATTGATGCAAAAGCTTTATTGGTTGGGGCAAAAGGAAAATTCTTAAAAAATCAGGAAATGTTAGAGGCCCTTAATATGGGCATTGAAGCATTGTTAAAACAGATACCTAAGCATCCAATAATAGAGAAATGGTCTGCTGCCCTGTGCCCATGCTGTAAAGAAGAATTAAGTGAGCATATGGGTGATGGTTATTATCGGCACAGGGAGAGCTTAGACCGGTGTCCTAAATGTGGGCAAAAATTAGAGTGGAACTAACAAAGATTCTGCCTGGTAGGGAAGGAGACGATTAAATAATCATGAGAAATAATAACAGGCCTAAGAAATGCTGTCAACCACCCCAGGCACAAGGCCAGGGGCTTGGGGGGAGAACCCCGTAAGCCCGGTTGATTAGCCTCAGTCTATCAGACTACGTTATTCCGGAATGG
>CAZBKS010000400.1:0-2919 GCA_964492475.1 uncultured Syntrophomonas sp.
ATGGCGCTATGGCCGCGGCTGCAGTAACCGAGTTTTTAAAAGAATAGTTCCCATAATTTGGCCGCACCGGGTACCCCTCTCCCCGTAGTATAATGGTCCTCGGAGGGGAGGGCGAAGATAATGAGCGCACTCAAATCAGTTGTTCCATATAAAAATGGATTTTTGCTGCTGCTAATAATCATACTGCTGGTTTTATTAATCAGCAGGAACAGTCAGACTGTAGTACGGGCCTTCGTAACCCAGGAAACCACCTGGAAAACGGCTGATTTTATACAAACAGAGACCGACCATTTTAAAATCAGATATCTCCAGGTAGATGGCGACTATGTTGAGGTGATAGGGCAAACTGCTGAAGATGCCTATGGCAAGGTTTCAGACATGTTTGGTTATGAACCCGATCATAAGACAACTATTATCGTATATCCAGATAGTGCCAGTCTGGCAAAAAGTTTTGGGTGGGAAAAGGACGAAAAGGCCATGGGAGTATACTGGGCAGGGACTATCAGGTTGCTGTCTCCCCAGCAATGGATTAATAAAACTGCTGACTGGCAGCAAATATTTGCCAGCGAGGGGCCGGTATATCACGAATTTGCACATTTACTGGTAGATGATATTACCAAAGGAAATTATTCACGCTGGCTTACAGAAGGAATTGCCCAACATGTGGAGAAGAAGTTAACGGGGTTTGAATTTGCAGAACCAGTGATTGAGAAAAATCAGGGTTATTATGAGTTTGCGGAACTGGAAAAAAATTTCGATGAATTAGACCAGCAGATTGCTTATTGGGAATCACTGCAGGTGGTGGAATACCTGGTAGATAATTACGGAGAAGAGAGTCTATTGAATATATTAAAATATCTGGGTGAGGGCAGAAGTATGGAAGATGCTGTATATAAGACTACTGGCAGCGATTACATGACATTTGAAAGCAATTTTTTGCAGAGTTTACAGTATTTAGAGAGTTGAGAGGTGTAACAGTGAAAGATACTCTCCTTATTAAAGGGGGCAACCCTTTACACGGTAAAGTACGGGTAAGCGGCGCCAAGAATGCCGGTCTGGTAATAATGGCGGCTAGCATAATGGCTGAGGGAGAAACTATACTTGATAACCTGCCCCGCATAAGAGACGTAGAAGTAATGATACAGATACTAAATGAAATAGGGGCCAAAACCAGATGGAATGAAGATCACAGTTTGTCCATAATTGTTGACCCAGGTAACATTAAGACCAGGACTTCCTATGATTTGACCAAACGGCTGAGAGCGTCCAATTTATTCCTGGGGGCCATGCTGGGATGCTGCGGCCAAGCAATAATATCCATGCCAGGTGGGTGCGATATCGGCTCTCGTCCTATGGACCTTCATATTAAAGGTCTTCAAGCACTGGGGGCTCGGACTCAGATTGAGCATGGTTATATCTATGCCAGGACTGACGCTATGAGTGGAGCCCGGGTATATCTTGATTTTCCCAGCGTAGGTGCAACCGAAAACATCATCATGATGGCAGCCAAAACGCCGGGGATAAGTATCATAGAAAATGCAGCCAAGGAACCGGAGATCGTTGACTTGGCCAATTACCTAAACTCCATGGGAGCTCGCATCCGCGGGGCAGGGACAGACGTGATTAAAGTAGAAGGGGCGCAAAGATTAACCGCCGGACGTTACGCTATAATTCCGGATCGCATTGAAGCCGGTACCTATATGGTATCTGCAGCTATTACCGGAGGAGAAGTATTGGTGGAAAATGTCATTCCGACTCATCTTCATCCTATTATTGCCAAGCTACAGGAAACCGGAGCCCAGGTAGAAGAAACCGATCAGGGCATACGGGTTAAAGCCGGGCCTTGCATTCGCCCGGTTGACATTAAAACTCTGCCTTATCCTGGATTTCCAACGGACATGCAGTCGCAGATGATGGCATTATTATGCATCAGTCGGGGTTCCAGCGTAATAGTGGAAAACGTATTTGAAAACCGCTTTCAGATAGTCGACGAATTGAAACGAATGGGAGCAAAAATAAAGGTAGAAGGCCATACCGCAGTGGTTGAGGGAGTAAGCAAACTGTGCGGAGCCCGGGTTAAAGCTACTGACTTGCGAGCGGGAGCGGCTCTGGTTCTGGGAGCCCTGGCAGCTGAAGGAGAAACCGAAATTGATAATGCCATTCATATATTTAGAGGCTACGAAAATCTTACCGATAAATTGATCTCCCTGGGGGCGGAAGTTAAGTAAGGACTGCAACCAGCATACAATTATTCCATCAATATCTACCAATCTACCCTAAACCAGGCAGCTTTTGGGTTCAGATATCAACGGCAAATATTAAGCAAACACACAGGGGCGACCATGGGTCGCCCTTTTTCGCTGCCTCACTTTACAGCATACCATACGGCTCCGGCATTAAGCCGACTCGCCAATTATAAATTCAAAGTAGAATGAGAAAGTTAAGTAAATAAATTTTATATTATAACTGGCCGGGATGGAATATATTAAGCAGTATAATTTGTCTGCCGGGGAAAAAGCTATCATAAGTCATCCAAAACCAAAACAATTTTCAGGAGGGAAAACGGTGGGCAGGAATACGCGTCTAATAATAGCATTCTTTACCTTCTTCAGCATAGGACTGGGTACATTCTGGTTTGCCAGTCAAAGTTACAACCCGCCCGATAAAAGCCAGAGTATTTTAAATACTGAAGACCAGGTTTACAGAGGCCGAATCAGCGACGTTGCCGCTCAGGTCAGTCCCTCGATTGTGGGGATCAGCAACTTGAGCCGGGATGGAGACATGTTTGCCCAGAATACCGAAGAATCTACCGGGTCAGGCGTTATCCTGGATAGTGAGGGCTATATAGTGACTAATAATCATGTGGTGAAAGGGGCCGACACCTTGAACGTGACCTTGGCCGATGGCAACGAGGAACAA
>CAZBKS010000401.1:0-2904 GCA_964492475.1 uncultured Syntrophomonas sp.
ATAGGAGTATTCAGGAAAAACAGGGGCGCATACCGGTGGTGCAGCCATATCTCCTAGAATCAGATTATTGTTGATATAGAGCGGAATATTTCTTAACACTTCTCTGAATGCTTCGGCACACCTTACAATATAGGGCTTTTCAACATTGTTTTTCATGGTCTCGGTCCAGATCATAGCCCTTTTTTCGTCTATGGTATGAGGGGTATCCAGAAATTCTTTTCTCAGTTGGTTGATTCTTGGATATGGAGAAAAGTTACCATCTCCCATCCCCGACGAACCTGTCCCCCAATCTTTATCGAAAGGTTCCAATCCGTATTCCAGCATAGTATTTGTGATAGCCATCTTATTACCTCCTTACAATTAATTAATTGAACATCCGATGCAATCCGGCACCGCTGCGTTCTTCCCTCCTTTTCCTGTGCCAAAAGTAAATAACAACCATGTTTCAGCCCTGCTGTATTAGCTTTGTTACAGTCCGCATTAACATCGACTACAGGTTTTTCTTTTTACTGTTTTAATCTTATGGATAAAGAGGTGTGAAGTCATGAGAGGCGTTTATCAGGTTCTAGAAGCTTTTTGCGCCGAATATCTAGCGATATATTTCACAATAAACAGAGGTTAAGGATAATACAAAATACAGGTAAAGAAAATGCTATTCCATGACATGCATTTTTTGTGATACTATCAGATCCTTCCATCTATCTGCCACATTTACACCGCAGGCTTCCGGATAGTTTTGGGCTTCAGTTTGTTTAGCAACCTTACCCAGCCTACACATGCCTTATGTGATTTCTATTCATCAGACCAGAAGTTTGCCTCCGATTTCCTTCAGCCTGTACCCGAAGGGTGATTCCACCTCACCATGGACACCCTTGCCCTTGGCAATGTGCTTGGCACTATCAAACCGCACTAGGGGCTTTCACCCATTAGACTGCGCCCATACCGGACACACCTAAAAAAGCTGCCTCATATATTGAGACAGCTTTGGAAACAGGATAAAATCTTGCCTTTAGACACGTATTATTCTCATTTCAAATAGTGTTACTACCCGAGGTCAATTTTTGCAGTATATATCATCCTGTATTCATTTGGCGAGAGGCCTTCATGCTGTTTAAAGATACGGCAAAAATAACTGTTGTCCTGGTATCCGACTTGATATGCTATTTCACCAATTGGTTTACTGGTTGATAATAATAATTTTCTGGCGTAAGCCAGTTTAGTGTTAGTCAGATACTTTTTGAATGGCATTCCAGCTTCCTTGCTGAAAATCCGGCTCAGGTAACAGGGGCTCATATGAACATGCCGGGCCACATCTTCTAAAGTAATGGGTTGGGAAAAATTATTGTTTATGAAGTTCTTGCTCATTTGCACTATAGAAGCAGTTATATCTTCATTGCCTGTCTTAATAGACTCCATTATTTCGTTCACTGCTGCATAGAAACACTCGCCTAACTGGTCAATAGTATTACTCTCCATAATTTTCCCAACATTATTGAGGTTCAATACGGCCATCGATTGTGTCTCGCTCTCACTGCTAATTGCTGCTCGATAGAGAACAACCAGCAGTTCCAGGGAGCAGGCTTTTTGTAATTCCTCTCCGATATTACTGGTGCGAATATTGTTCCAAAGGAAATCCAGCACCTGGGCTGCTTTTTCCCAATTTCCTGCACAGATCAAATCCACCAGTTCAGATTCTTTATTATACTGATACTCGCGGAAATCAGTGACACTGTTAGTTTGCCGGCAGCTTAAACAAGTCACTATTTCACCACCGCCAGCAAATGATGAACAACGTTGAGCCGCCTGAGACTCAAGGTAGGATTGTCGAATCATTAGTATATCTTCATAATATTTCCCTATGCCAATGCTGATGGAGATATCATTTTCCGCCAGTTTATGAATAATAAATTCTCCTTTTGCTCGGCAGAATTCATAGTGATATTCGACTGCATTGGTGTTAACACAAGGAACCAATACAGCAAATTTCTCCGCCATAATAGGCGTTATTAAAATACTGGGATGGTCTTTAAACACATTTTTTAATATTTCAAATACCTTTTGTTTGTTTAACTGACGCTCAAATTCAGTCAACGATTGGCAACCAACTTCATTCCCCTCTATCCCAATAGTCATTACTGTGGAAGGAAGCAGATTAACACCTAAAATGCCAGCCCGCTGTTTCATTTCCTCTTCCCCGGTTATGTTACCGTTAAACAGATCGTAAACAAAAGAAGCCTCTATATAGGGCCACAAATTGGCCAGCTGGCTTTTGTATTTCTGAGCTTCTTCCATCAATCTGGATTTTTTATCCAGGTCATCTACACAGTTTTTCAGTACCTTTAATAGTTCTTTGGGGCGAACCGGTTTGAGAAGATAATCATGGGTTCCTATATGAAGCGCAGTTTGAGCATATTCAAAATAATCAAAAGCAGTCAATATAATGGTTTTGGTCTCCGGATTCAACTGTAATATCTCCCGGGCCGCCTCCAAACCTGTTCTGCCCGGCATTTTTATGTCCATTAAAATAATGTCGGGCAGAAACTCCCGGGCTAACTCCACTGCTTCATCACCATTTCTGGCCTCGCCAACTACTCGCAGCTCAGGCATATTTTTATCCACTATTTGCCTGAGGGCGGCTCTTTCCAATTGTTCATCATCAGCAATCATTAAATCATACATTAAAGACACCTCTATTAAGCTTTTATAAATGGCACCGTAACCGTTACCCGGCAGCCTTGATTAGGCTCGCTATCTATTACCAATCCATATTCCGGGCCAAAATAGTATTGTATTCTCTGATATACATTGGGCACTCCCAAACCAGTTAATTTGTCGCTGGGCTGGGTTTCCCGGTCGAATTCACGCATGGCTCTTAGCTTGTTCCGGGGAATGCCTACCCCGGTA